>JASHOO010000299.1 GCA_030041035.1 Bryobacteraceae bacterium
GCAGCTTGGCCTCTTCCGGAGCCGTGGCACCAAAATTCTCCAGGATGATGCGGGTCAGGGGCGCCTTCAAGTCAAGCGTCCGCGTAAATCCGTAACGCAGCGCGAACAGGCCTGAGGCCACCAGACCCAGCGCCGCCAGGGCGTACACGGCACGGGGCATGGAAAATGGCAGAGCGCGCTCCAGGTCCGCGATCTCCGCCACGCGTTCGGCCTGCTCACGCTGTCCGTCACGCATCGAAGGCGAAACCTCTTGAGTCCCCGGCTCCGAGAAAAATAGCGCCGTCGAAAGTGTGTCCGCCAGCGACAGTCTCCGGTCCACCAGTTGCGCAATCGTGTAAGCGGAAGGAATCCGGCGAACGATCCGGTAGGCGCCGAAAGCCAGGGTTGCCGCCGTGATCGCCACCAGAAACGGCCAATCCAGAATCTGCGTGCCGGTGATCAACAGCGCAATGACCCCGGCCATCCCCGCACTGGCGGCCAGCGCGCCCTGGCCCAGCAACTCGTTTCCCAGGTAACGGCGGCGCGCGCGACGGATCAAAGTTTCAATCATAGAGGGCTGCTCGTGAAACGCGGCCAGGCGCGACGCGGCTACCCGCCCACTCTTTTCCATTATCACTCACTGTTGTCTTTCGGGTTGCTCCGCTGGCCCGGCACAAGGATACAATGAAACAAGTGGAAAAAGCGCTACGGGTCCTAATTGTGGACGATGAGGCCAGCCAACGTACTGGCCTGGCAGGCATGGTGAACGCTTGGGGCATGGCGGCGGATACCGCTTCTGACGGCGCCGAAGCCCTCGAAAAGGTTGCCAATTTTATTCCCGACGTCATCGTGACCGACCTGAACATGCCCGGCATGGACGGCTATCAGTTCCTCGGCAAACTCAAGGAAGCAGGCGAGGCGCCCCCGGCCATCGTGCTGACGGCCTTTGGAAACATTGAGACCGGAGTACGGGTGGTGCATGAGCTCGGGGCCTTCTGGTTCCTCGAAAAACCCGTCCAATCCAATGCCTTACAGGTGCTGTTGAGGCGGGCCGCGGCACACCACAGTCTCCGCAACACCAATCGCGCGCTCGAGCGCCAGTTGTCGTACAAAGGATCGCTGGGCGAGATGGTGGGCAAGTCGCCGCGCATGCAGGAGATTTTCGTGCTGCTCCAGCAGGCTGGCCCCACCAACGCGTGTGTACTCATCTCCGGCGAAAGCGGAACGGGTAAGGAACTGGTTGCCAGAACCCTCCACGCCCTCAGCCCGCGGCGCGATGGGCCGTTTTTTGCCATCAACTGTGCCGCGCTGCCCGAAACACTCATCGAGAGCGAGCTGTTCGGCCATGAAAAGGGTGCATTTACGGGCGCGTCCGAACGGCGCGCCGGCTGCTTCGAGCTGGCCCAGGGCGGCACGCTCCTGCTCGATGAGATCGGCGAGATGCCCGCCCTCACCCAGGCCAAGCTGCTGCGCATCCTGGAGGATTCCAAAGTCCGGAGGCTGGGCGGCAAGGCTGAATTCGAAGTCGACGTGCGCGTGGTCGCCGCCACCAACAAGGTCCCCGAAGAGGCCGTACGCGGCGGTCACCTGCGTGAGGATCTCTTTTACCGCCTGAACGTCTTTCACATTCACCTGCCGCCGCTTCGGGAGCGCAAGGAAGACATGGGCTCGCTCGTCGACTTCCTGATCACCGAGCTCAACCGCAAGCATTCCTGCAAAGTGAGCGATATTTCCGCCAGTGTGCACGATGCGTTTCTGCGTCACAATTGGCCGGGCAACGTGCGCGAGCTGCGTAACGTGCTGGAACGCGCCGTCATTCTCGCCGGAGAAGGCACCATTGAGTTGAAAAACCTGCCCGCTATGTTTCAAAACGGCGGCGCCGTGACCTCTGCAGTGTCCCCTGCGGCGTACCCAGCCGCGGCCGACAGCGACCAGGTACATTTCGCCATCGGGACGACCGTCGAAGAGGCGGAAAAAGGACTCATTCTACGCACCCTCGAGCACACCAAGAACAACAAGACACGCGCCGCCGAGATCCTGGGCATCAGCTTGAAGACCCTGCACAATAAGCTGAAGGAGTACGGATCCAAAGAGGCCGGCGCCGGCGGCGCCTAGCCTTCAATTGGCTGCCTGCTCGATGAGCGGCGATGCAGCCGCAATGCCCTTCAGCGTGTCATCGTTCAATCCGAAGCGCCGCTTCAGATACTCCACATCGTTGTAGCTCAGCCAGACCTTGCCCTCGCTGTCCTGCCAGGCCAACGCCTTCAACGGCAGGTCGATAGCCGTAGTCGGCTCGGCCACCATCGCGGGCGTACCCGCTTTTGGGTTGCCGAAGATCAGTACCTGCGTGGGCGGCATCTTCATGCCTACTTTTTCGGCTTCGCCGCTGTGATCCACACGCGCGAACACTTTCACTCCCTTCTCGCGCAACGACGCTTCCAAGCGGTCCAGAGTCTCCGGCACCGAATATTTGCTCGGCCGGCTGATGATGCCATCGCCTGATTTCATTCCGTAGAGCTCCCCCTCATGAACTGTGCTGATCCCCACCTTGGTTGTCTGCCCGCTGCCCAGATAGATCGCCATCGCCAGCCCCGCCGCGGACAGTAGCACGGCTACAGCGAGGGCCAGCGCAGACGGCCTCGCCGCCACCTCCGCACCCTTGTTGATCCGGCCGATCAGGCGTATGTGGTGTACCGACGCAGAAACCGTGACCCCTACGCCGGTCAGCACCAGCGCCGTACCAATCGGCAGTGAGAATCCGGAGGCCGCTACCGGCGATCCCCCGCCGGCCGCTGCCAACTCCCGTAGAAAGAGCCCGAAACGCGCTACCACGAACCCGAATCCCATGAGCGCCAGACCGGTCCGGATCCACGCCAGAAACGTGCGCTCGGCGGCCAGGTACACACGCGGGTCATTCGCACTTTCTTCACGTGCCATAAACGGGTCGCCCTCTTGGATGCAGATCCGGGCGCTCGGACGCGAGAGTTCGGAGAGGATTTCTTACGAAAGATGCAGCTTGCGGTGGATGGCGTAAAGCGCGAGTTCCAGCCGGTCGGAAACTCCCAGCTTGTCGAAGATGTTGTGCAGGTGGTTCTTCACCGTCTGCTCGCTGATGAACATCTTCTCCGCCATCTCCTTGTTCTTGAAGCCCTGCGCAACTAGCGTGACAATTTCCCGCTCGCGCTGGCTCAACGGCAGCCGCTCGCGCGCCCGGCCGTTGCTCGTCACCGGTGGAATTTCCTCGCCGGAAGCGAATTGCCGGATCACCGCCGCCGTGGTGTGCGAATCCAGCCAAATCTCGCCCTCGTACACCTTCCGGATGGCCTTGAATAACAGTTCGGTGGCCGACTGCTTCAGCACAATCCCGCAAGTCCCCAGCTTCATCGCCTGCACGAATTCGTTCTTGTCTTCGGAAGCGGTCAGCACGATCACCTTGGTCACCGACTGCGCGGTCTGCATTTTTTGCAGGATGGCCAACCCGTGCGTGCCCGGCATTTTGAGGTCCAGCAGCAGAATATCCGGATGGTATTTTTCCACGACCGAAAGCACTTCGTCGCCGTGACCCGCCTCACCAACCACCTCGAAATCCTTCTCCATCGCCAGCAACTGCTTCAGCCCATCCCGAAAAATGGGATGGTCGTCCGCGATTACGATGCGGATTGGCTTACCGGAGTTGGCTTCCTCCGCCGCAGTTTCCTCCCGCGGCGTGCTAGTGGCGCTCATGGCTTTCGTGCACTGGCTCAATTGTAAGGTGGTACCAGTACCAAGTCAATGCCGGTAACCCTCAGAACGCAGAGGGTTTTTACCTGATATCGAAGGTCATATATCCCTGCCTCCGCTGCCCTCAACGTCTTGTTTACAATGTTTTTGAAATTACCGTTCTTGTTGCTATTGTTAGGAGTTCCATGGGCGATGCAATGGTGGAAGTTGAGTTTCAACGGTTCTGGCGCCGATTGCAACAATTGGGGCTAAATGCTTATGAATCAAGGTCTTACTTGGTCCTGCTGGGCCATCCCCGATTTAAAGCATTGGAGCTGGCGGCACGCGCGCATGTTCCGCGCCAGAAAATTTACGAGGTCCTCGACAGTCTGGTCGAGAAAGGGTTTGCCCAGGTCGTTCAGGAGAAAACCAAGCTTTTCTCCGCCGTCGAGCCGGAATTGGCCATCCCCAGCTACCTTTCGCGCCGGCGCCAGCTCATGGAGCACGAGCTGACCGATCAGAGCCGGGTCGCCTCCGGGCTCATGGACGACCTAAAGGCCCTCTATTCGGAAGGCCAGGGCGGGCGGGGAACCCTGGATTATCTGCGGATTGTGACCGAACCGGCACAAACCGCGGCGGAATACCGCAAGATGCTCTCGGAGGTGAAATCGGAGTATCTGGAGTTTTCCCGGCCGCCGTATGCTGTTGATCCGCTGGATGAAAAGCTGGTCCGGCAGGTGCGCGAAGGGGGCGTGGCGTGCCGCCTGCTGCTCGAATCGGCGCACCTGGACGGCGGCCACCGGCAAAGATTGGGCGAATATTCGTCGGCGGGAGTGGAAATCCGGCAGGCCGATTCGCTGCCTATGAAACTGGCGCTGTTCGATGGCTGCCGCGGGCTGATCGCCCTGCTGGACCCGGTCATCTCCCGCCCCAGCTGGACCTCGCTGGTATTCGATCACGAGGGCATGGGCGCGGCCATGAAAGGCCTGTTCGAAGAATATTGGGGCCGGGGCAAGCAGCTCTAGGGGGCGGTGCCCACCTACGGCTGCTCCTGCGGCCCGGCCGTGTCGAAGTTCCAGCTTCCGAAAATCTGCTGGCCGCCTTGCGGCGCCGCGGTTAGCAACGGCTCAACGCCCGCCAGAAGGTTGATCGCCGTCACACGGCTGGGATCGGCGCCATCGCCGCCGGAACACATGACGGCGTCACCCACCTTGAGGTCTGCCACCTTCATGGGCGGCAGGCGCTCCAGCATGTCCTGAAAATCCAGATTGCCGCGGCGCATTCCGCCGCCCGCCCATTGCCCACCGGGAGAACCGGCGCCACCGGCCTTGGCAGCTTCGGGGCGAGCAGCCGGGGGCGCGCCCCCCGCAGTAGCCGGCTGCGTACCAGCTGTCCCGCCTCCGCCCTGTCCCGCCGCGTGCACCCGCTGGGCCAGCATCATCGCCAGACCTTGCGGCAGGCGCCGCATCAAGGTGTCCGAAGTCACGCGCACCGTCACCGGTTTATGCGCCACCAGATCCGTCAGCGTGATCTCATTGGTGGCCGGGTCAATCGATTTGATCACGCCCGCGATGTTGCGAAATGATCCGAAGACGATCGCCTCGGCCTTGACGCGCGCTCCGTCGCCGCTCTTTTCGCCCAATACCCGCATCTGATCGCCCACTTTTACTTCGGCGAACGAGCTTGGCTTGGCATCGCTGAAGCTCACCGAATCGGGCGAATAGCGCCGGAAATCCACGTGATCTCCCATATCGACTACCACGGGTGTCGACACGCCATGGCTGCGCGTCGCGATGGTGATCTCCTTGGTGTCCGGATTCACCGCCGTAACCGGTCCGGCCAGGCCCCGGGTCTTCCACTCCTCGCGCTCGTGTTCCTGCCGTTGCGCCAGCTCGGCTTTGGTCATGATGATGACCGCAGCGGCGGCGATGGATTTCTGATCGTCGGAGAAGTGCCCGCGCACATAAGCACGGTCGCCCACGGCGATCTCATCGAGCGAGATGCGCGCCGCTTTCTTGAGGTCCTTCTCGCCCGGCGGAACCCGCAGATAGAAGGTCTTTTCGTCGAGCGTGGCGGTCACCAACGCTCCCGCATCCGACTTGACAATGATCTGTTTGGCGCCGGGATCGATCTTGGTAATCGCTCCGATCACCCGGTCGAGCTTCGGCGCGGGAGTCTGCGCGGCTGCCGTCAAAAGGAATAAAGCGGACATCGCCGCCGGAAAGATTAGTTGTCTCATCTGTTTTACAAGGCGCCCCGGCGCGCGGCGCCGGTTACCCGCCAAGCCCACCTAACCCGGCTGCGCCGGTAATTGCAACTGCCGGTCGCGTGCAGCCATATCACGCGCGATGCTGTGCGATCCTGCCCACAGCACCAGCGCCAATACCAAGGATAGCGCGGGAATCACCAGCATGGCTTGCTGCAAGCCGATGGCGCGCGCAGCCTCGCTGACGACGTGCGATCCCGCCAGCGCCGCCGCACGCTGCGCCATCACATCGCTCAGGCGGCCGGTAATCACCGGGCCGAAGGAGGCCCCGCACAGATACATGGCCATGAAGTAGACCGACATGGCGGTGCCGCGCAGCGCCGGGGCAACAATATCGTGAATCGATGAGTACACCATTCCGTAGTATGTATTCAACAGTCCATACGCCGCGCACATGAGAATGATCACCTCTACCCACGAACCCCGCGGCAGCACGACGGACCACCACGCGAGCGGCGCCGCCGCCAGCGCCGCCACCGATGCCGCCAGCATTCGTCCGTTTCGCCTTCGGCGGATGGCCCAATCGCCCAGGATCCCGCCGGTGGTGGCCGCGAAAATTCCGGCCACAGTGTGCCCCACTCCCAGCCAAAGCCCCGCGCGCGCCACCGAAAGCCCATGCACGCGGATCAGAAACGCCGGCAGAAACACACCCAGGGCGTAGAGATTGAAATTGATCACGGCGCCCGAGGCGGTGATCCACCAAAGGGTCGGAATCCGCACAACCGACCACGCCGCCATGTGCCGGCCGGCCGACAAGTGGGCTTCCGAGGCGCCGCGGCGCGGCTCGCGCAGAACAAAAAGCGCGGGCGCCAAAAGAATCACCGGCGCGGCCGCGAGCCACAGAGCCGCACGCCAGCCGAACGCCTGCGCCACCGGACCGCTCACCATGTAGCTCAGCCCGGTCCCGAGCGGCACCGCGAGCATGAAGAACGCGAGCGCGCGCGAACGCCGTGTTACCGGGAACAGATCGCCGATCCAGCTCGTGGCCACCGGCGCACAGACCGCCTCGCCTACGCCTACGCCCAGCCTGGTCACTACCAGCGCCGCGTAGCTCGCGGCCAGACCCGAAGCGGCCGTGAGCGCGCTCCACACGATCATGCCCAGCGCCAGGAGTTTCTTGCGGCTCCACGAGTCTGCCAGCCGCCCGAACGGAACCCCCACAATCGCATAAAGCACGGTGAAGATCGTGCCCAGCCAGCCGAGTTGCGTGTCGCTGAGATGAAATTCCTTGCGGATGGGCTCTAGCAGCGGCCCCAGCACCTGCCGGTCGTAGAAATTCAGCAGGTTGATCGCGAACAGTAGGCCCAGCGCGACACCCGGCGCCCCTCGCCAGGACGCAGCGGAGTTTGTGTCAGAACGAACGATCGGCTCGGCGACCTGGCGAGCGGCTGCCTCGGAGCTTCCCATGCGGTCTTAAGAGTGTAGCGCGCGCGGTGGAGAGCTGAGTGGAGCACCCAGCCGCATTGACCGCCTCAGCCCACGGAGCTATGATTGCGGCCGGGTGTGAAAACCGATGCCCGGCTCAGGGATCTTTTGGCTCACTGTCACTAACATCGCCCTCGGAGTTGGAGTGGGTCTGTGCATCTTGATGACAGCCGCCAGCGTGGTATACGAATTCTGGAGCAAGCGAAAACAGTCTGGCCACTGACCAGGCAGGATATCGTCTTGCGGCTAATAGGAACCTATTAGTGAAGGGCGATTCAATATTGTTTGACTTGCGCAACGATCCGGCGTCAAATAGAAGCGGCAACGAATTCCTTCAAAACGGAGGACCTCATGAATGCGCCAACCCATGAGCCTCTCAACCTGACGAGCGACGAGCTTGCCATTCTGACGGAATTGTTGGAGGCGGGCCGCGTCGAGCTGTTGGTTGAGATCCGTCACACGCACCACCGGAACTATCGGGACTACCTTCGTAAGCGGCTGATTTTACTGGAAGGTTTGCTGGAAACGATCAGCCACCCGCAGCGTCAGGGCACAGCCCACGCGGCGTAAAGGTTACACTTCAGCATTCCGGCCGCGCCCGCTGGCCTCAGCGTGCGGATTGAGACATCAGCAGCAGCAAAGCGACTAAAAAAACCAGCAAGGACAATCCCACGAGCCCGGAATTGAACAGCAGCCGGTAGAGCACGCTTCGCGTCACGTCTTCCCCATGTTTGATCCGGTGATAGAGAACCCCGGCCATATGGTTTCTCCCCGCGAATATTCTACTGCTAACAGCAGCGTAATAACAGGGGTTCTGAGAGCATCGCGAGTCTCGAGGAACCCAGTTTTCTGGCGGAGCAAGGCCGGCTCCAGTTTACCGACGGAGAACAACGCGCGATCCAGGCGGAAGTTCGCAGACGCCAAACAGCCGTTTACCTCCCCGGGAACACGCACGCGTTTTCCACATTGAATCTGGCAGAGTAAATATCGCCGCGCCCATTCCGGAGCGGCACCACTTGTGCCCTAGCTGGTGTGGTGTATACACTTGCGTTTCCGGCGATTTCAAAAGTGCGGTCCTAAAGGGAGGTCATTATGTCAACGGGCGTGCCACGTGGCGTTCTCGGAATCCACGTTTGCCTGGGAGCATTCCTTGGTTTGGCGGGCACAGCCGCGGCGCAGAACATCGTGGTCGACGCCGCGCCCTCTCACGCGGTGAATTCGTTCAGCCCGCCGCGGGCGCTCGGCGGAGCGATCGACCGGCTGGGGGTAAACAGCGGATGGACCAGGGAGCAGCAGGAAAAGAACACCGAGAAGCTGCTGAGCGGATCGATTCTGAAAGAACTGCTCGGAGCGGGATGGGGAACGGTCACCTATCGCCAGAACACGGAACTAATGATCGAGGCGTGGCACTGGAACCCCCGTGGCACCTGGAGCAATGCCGCCAAACAGGAGGGCTATTTCACCGGCAGCGCCGAGCCGACCGATGAGAAGATCCTCCATTCGTGGGCTTATCCGCTGCCGCACCGTGGAGCGACCCTGGGCGACGGCAACGGGTGGTCGCGGCTCACCGACGGCAACCTGAAATCCTACTGGAAAAGTAACCCGTATCTGACCAAAGCGTACACGGGCGAGGATGACTCGCTACATCCGCAGTGGGTTATGATCGACCTGGGCGCAAAGACGGATGTCAACGCCATCAGGATTGCCTGGGCCGACCCCTACGCCAGACGCTATTACGTGCAGTTCTGGACGGGAGAGATGGAACCCTTCTATGAGGGCATCAACAAGGGCGCGTGGCAGACGTTCCCCATGGGGACTATCACCGACGGCAAGGGCGGCACGCCGACGATCAAGCTGGTGAGCTGGAAGATTCCGGTGCGCTACCTGCGCATCTGGATGCTGGAATCCTCGAACACCTGTGACACGCACGGGCCCGAGGATCCGCGCAACTGCATGGGATATGCCATCAACGAGCTGTATGTGGGAACGATATCGGCGGGCGGTGAGTTTCATGACGTGGTCAAGCATGTGCCGAGCCGGAAACAGACGATTACGTGGCCCTCGTCGGTGGATCCCTGGCATGCCGCTTCCGATTTGGATTACGGCAGAGGCGATCAAACCGGATTCGATTTCTTCTTCAACTGCGGAGTGACACGAGGACTTCCCACCATGATCCCGGTTGCGGTTCTGTATGCCATTCCAGAGGATGCCGCGAACGAGATCGCGTATCTGTATAAGCGGAAGTATCCGATTTCCTGGATTGAGATGGGAGAGGAGGCCGACGGGCAGCGTGTGCTTCCCGAAGACTACGCGACTTTGTACATACAGTTTGCCAACGCCATCCACAAACTGGTACCCGAGGCTCCGCTGGGCGGCCCGCCGTTCGAAGGGACGCCGGGGGATGTGGATTCGTGGGCCGACGCCAACGGCAGAGTCTCATTCCTGGGGCGGTTTGTGGATTACTTGAAGGCGCGTGGTCACTTGCAGGATTTCGCGTTCTTTTCGTTCGAGCATTATCCGTGCATGGATAGCGCGCGGCTGTGCGCCGACTGGAGTTCTCTGTACTGGGAGCCGGACTTCGTCAATCACGTCATTCAAGCCTGGAAGGACAACGGCCTGCCGCCGAACGTTCCCTTTTTCATGACCGAGGGCAACGACCTCGGCGAGGGAAACACCGGCACCGTGAAGAGCGGGCTGTGGCTCGCGGATTACGTGGGTTCGATGATGACCGCGGGCGCCGGAGGCACTTACTATTTTCACTACATCGCCACGCCGGGACGGGGAGCCGGTGGCGGCGGCTTCCTGCCGATGGATGCGGACGGCCACGTGCGCAGCTACACCCCGCAATACATCGCTACCCAAGTGATCACCAAGGAATGGGTGCAGCCGGTCGATGCCGTCCACAAGCTGTTTAAAGTCGCGAGCGACGTGAAGGACAAGGACGGCCATATTCTGGTGACGGCGTACGCACTGGAGCGGCCCGACGGGCAATGGTCCATCATGCTGGTGAATAAGGATCACGACAACGACCATGCGGTGAAAGTGAAGTTCGCTGATGCGGCGGCCAATCACGACCGGTTCTTCTCCGGCCAGGTGGACCGCGTGGTTTTTGGTGCGGCCGAATACCAGTGGCATCCGGACCCGACTCCTCCAGCGGCAAATTCCGGATCCGGCGGAGGCCGTCGGCGCGGATGGGGCAACGGTCACGCCGATCCCGATGGACCGCCGGCAAAATCGACGGTGACGGCCAGCGGGCCGGATACCGAGTACCAGCTTCCTAAAGCGTCGATCATCGTGCTGCGCGGAACGCTGACGAGCTAGTAGATCACCTTTAACGAAAACTGGATCTGGCGCGAGGTGCCGGCGGTGCGGCTGATCTCTCCGAAACCGGGACCAAGCACAATGTTTGAGGGCAGGCCGAAGTTCACGATGTTGAACACATTGAAGAACTCGGCGCGGAACTGAAGCGACGCCCGTTCGCTGCCCGAAGCAACCTTGAGAGGCGTGTCCTTGATCAACGCCACGTCCAGATCATGCAGTCCCGGCCCGCGGAACGTATTCCTGCCAAGGTCGCCGAAGACTCCGTGATTCGGTCCCGTGCCGCCCGCCACGTTGATGGGGATGTAGAACAGCGAAGCATTATTCGCTCCCAGACCGAAATAGTCTTCGCGCACCTGGCGGCTGGTAGAGAGGTCCGGCACGCCGATCTCGTCCGGCCGGTCGGTGTTGTTGGAGCCGACGCCGGTCTGCTGTATACCCGAATACACCGTGAACGGCAGACCGCTCATGAAGCTGCCGATGCCCAGCAGTTGCCATCCGGACGTCAATGTTTTGCCTAAAGGCCGGAGGACGCGGGCGCGGTCGGCATGCAGATCCTGGAACAGGCTGAACGTCGCCACGTTTTTAATATCGAAGTTCGAGGGACCCTTATCCGCGCGCGCATCGAACGGGTCTTGCGGATAGCTTAGCACCACGGCGCCGGAATAGCCGTTGACGAATCCACCGAACACCGCGCTGGTGTCATCAATGGATTTCGAAAAAGTATAGCTGGCCTGAAATCCAAGGCCGAAAGCCGTCAGATCTTTCTGCGCCGACATCTGCAACCCGTGATACGTCGAGTGCGAGCGGTTGGTCATCAACATCACGAGGCCATAACCACCCGTGACGGCGCCCGCCGAATTGAAGTCCGTGTAAGGCGCATACTCGGGATCGGCGCCGTTGTACCCGTTAGGAAAATCGGTGACCGGGAGCTTGACTCCGGCCGTCCCCACATAGGCCGCATTCAGGGTTGCGCCGGCGATTTTCCGCTCAAGGGCCGCGGTCCACGTTCCGATATAACCATTTTGAAAGTTCGGCGCGATGCCAGTCATGGTTAGCGGTATGACCTGATGACCCGGTGAAAGCGCGGCGAGATCCTGCTCGAACCGCTGCACATCCATCACAGCATTGGGCGGCACCAGCTTGGAGTTGCCGGAGGCGAAGATGAGCGATCCGTTTGTCGCATAAATCGGCGGCAGGTCCGCGGGCGTGATGGTCTGGCCGAAGGGAATGGGCTCTCCCGGCGCGGCGGTAAGCCGCGGATAAGCCACGAACGGCGCGCCACCCGTGAGGTAGTCATCCTGATACAGGTTCACCAGCAGCGTGGTGATGGCGCCGCCGGCGCGCAGCAGCGTCTTATCCGACAGGCGATACTCGATTCCCACACGCGGTCCCCAACCGTTCTTATCCAGCTTGTAAGGCGGCTGCGGGTTGATCAGCAACTCTGATCCCGGTGCGGCTCCGCCGTTGAGGACCGGCGCCGAAGTGTACTGGTCCGGGTCCCGAATGCGCGACTCAATTTCATATCGCAGGCCGTAGTTGAGCAGCAGCCGGCCGGATATTTTCCAACTGTCCTGGATGTATGCGTTGTAGGCATCGCGGTGAATGCCTGAGTCACCGATCCGATCCCCCTGCGGGAACAGGGGCGGCGCAACCGCAATGTTATAACTGAATGCGCTGGCCGTGAGCAGGCCCGTCAGCGAATCCGGAAGCGGATCGCCGATTCCGAATTCGTGCTTGCCGCTCACCGAAGTAATCTCTACCGGTGAGTACGCCGTGCCTCCGCCAAACTGGTATTGGCCATTCGGATTGATCCCGAACAGTGACGTGTCGCGGTTCAACCGGATTTCTCCACCAGCCTTCCAGGTGTGCTTCCCACGAATCCAGGTGAAGTTCTGGCGCGCCTGAAACAGATTGCCATACCAGCCCTGCACCGACCCGGACGCGGCGTTGAATGCCTCATACAAGCCATCGCCGAAAGTCAAGCCGGGGTCCGTGTGATCCAGGGTTGGAAACAGCGGCGTAGCGCGCGTGAAGCTGATCGATGACTGCCAGTTGGACGTGGCCGATGGCGTTCGCGCATATGTCACTACAGCGTTCCGCTC
>JASHOO010000025.1 GCA_030041035.1 Bryobacteraceae bacterium
GAGCATCCAGGAGGGAGGCTCGGCTGATTCGTTGGCGAACAAGTCTTCGAACCGCTGGCGACTACTGCCACCGGCTGACATTCAGGTGCCTCCTTTCTGAAACGTTGAGAAACGCGTTACAGCGCGTCTCTATTGGCAGATTATCACGTTAGGGAAAGCGCAGGCAAGCGGGAAATTGCAATTTTCTCAGATTTTTGTGTATACCCCCAGGCGGTATACATGATACCCATGCCGGTATGCAGATTTTCTGCTCGGCGTGTCCCCAATGCTGCTAGGCTATAAGCAACATGGCACACGTCATCCGGGACAAAAAGAAGCTGCTGCACCGCGTGCGGAGGATTCGCGGACAGGTCGAAGCCATTGAGCGATCTCTCGAGGAAGGGGCGGAATGTGCGGATACACTCCACACGATCGCCGCGGCGCGGGGTGCGATAGATTCGCTGATGGCCGAAGTCATCGAAGGACACATCCGTTTCCACGTGGTCGATCCCGATAAGCGCCCCACTTCGGAGCAGGCCAAGGCTGCCCAGGAACTGATCGATGTCGTAAAGCTCTATTTGCGATAGCGGTGCCGGCATCCCGCGCGCAAGTGCAAGTGTAAAATAAAGCCCTCGGCCGCTTGATTGGACTGGATAGCAACCGTCATCATATCCCTATGCTGAGAATCACATTTTTTGCGTTAGGAATCGCTTGGCTTCTATGCGGCGCAGCCCTCTATGGCGCGCCAAGCGTCTACGACTTCACCCTGCCCTCGATCGACGGTGCGAACGCACCGCTCGCGCAGTACAAAGGCAAGGTGCTTCTGCTCGTCAACGTGGCCAGCAAGTGCGGTTATACGCCGCAGTACGCTGGCCTGGAGTCGCTGTACGAGAAATACAAAGACCAGGGGCTGGTAGTGATCGGTTTCCCCGCGAACAATTTCGGCGCGCAGGAGCCCGGTAGCAATGAGGAAATCAAGAGCTTCTGCACCCGCACCTACCACGTGAGCTTTCCCATGTACGCCAAGATCTCGGTCAAGGGGAGCGACAAAGCGCCCTTGTATCAATACCTTACCGAAGAGGCGAACCCCGCGACCAACGGTGAAATCGGCTGGAATTTCACCAAGTTCGTGGTGGACCGCAAGGGCCGGGTGATCGCGCGGTTTGAGTCTAAAATCACTCCCGAGGATTCGACATTAACCAGCGTGATTGAGAAGGCTCTCAGCCAGTGACACAGTCACAGCTCTAGTGGCCCGGAGGGGGAGGAGGAGGTGGCGGAGCGCCGCCGTTGCCATTACCGCTCGGTCCCTTTTCACCGGTGCCGCCACCACCGGCTCCGGCACCCGCACCGCCGCCGGTTCCACCGCCAGCACCGCCAACGGGAACACCAGCCACGCCGTGAGTCCGGTACATGATCTGGTACATGGCATCGGCGGCCGCCCGCAACACGCCACGAGTAAAGCCGCTCTTATCCACTGAATTGGCGGCCAAGGGCTGGTTCCTGTAAACACGAATCGACTCGCCCGCATTGACCAGCCTATCCACAAAGGGAGGCAGCAGCGCATGGCGTACTCCGACCTGACCCTCTTCCACCGAAACCAAGGTGGTGGCGTCCTCATCCTCGACCACCACGTCGAAGATAGTGCCGCGAACGGAAACTACGGCGGTTGGCGTGTAGACTTTGTTGTAGTTCGGCTGGCCGCCGATCTTCTCGATGTGGATCTTGACGCGCCCCAGGAAAACCTCCAGCAAATCCTTCCAGTTGCCGGGAGTATCCCGGAAGACCACGCGCGCATTCGGAAAAACCTCGAAAGTGCTCCCGTCAGCAACCCGCAGCAGTGCGTAGCCGTCTGAACCAGTAATGATGGTCTGCTGCGGCTGCACTATATCGCCGACATGCAGTGCCCATGGGGAGTCGTCGCGCAAAACCGAGACCTGCCCGTTCATGGTCTCGATCTTCGCGGCGCCGTCCTGAGCGAACGCGGAGGGAGCAAACGCGGCCAGAAACAGAACGGCCGCCGACACCCCCATCCCCGCCCCCGGCTTCCCGGGAATATTTTGGTGGTTGCGAGACACTTTCGCCACCCAGTCTATCACCAAACCCCCCTTGCAACTATATTGCCTTGTGAATATTACTGAGATAACTATTGTAAATAGAGCACTTTCACGGGTGGGTGTTGGGCAATCCTGCGTTAAAATGGGACACACGGATGTGTCGAGCTGATACAGTCCACGCAGCCAGGTTGCTCCTGGTTGCAAGCGGCCTAGCGGGGATGGCGGCCATGGGCCAGACGGCTCCGGAGCCTCCGCGGCTGGACTGGCGCAAGGTCGGCAGCATGTCGGTGGACCTCATGCTGGCGGCGCCGGCGACCGGTCCTGTGGACGAAGTGTGGTTTGGCCCCGAAGGGCGCACGCTTTACGCTAGAACGCGATCCGGAAAGACCTTCGCGACGGCCGATTTTGAAAACTGGACTGGCACAACCTCGCCCGCAGCACGGTCTGATTCATCTATCGCCGTTACAGCGGAGCGGTTGCCCGCGGCGGAAGCGGTCTTGCGAGCCAGCGCGGCGGACTCACATCACATTTACGCTCTTGGCAGGAACCTCTATGCTTCCGAAGACGGCGGCCGCACCTGGACCAACCTGACCGCATATCGGGGTGAGCCGGTCATTGGGCCCGGACAGCACGATCTGGCGGTTTCTCCGCTGGACCCGAACCAGCTGGTAGTGGCCAACGAATACGGCGTGTGGCGGTCACTGGACGGGGGATTGTCGTGGAGCGGCCTCAATCGTTTCCTTCCAAACCTGAGGGTACAGCGCATACTGGCGACTCCGGCAGACGGCCATGGCGCGGAAGTGGAGATTGATGGCATCGGCGCAGCGGAACTTCCACCTGGAATTCCAGGAACAGCGTCTCCGTGGCAGGTAATCGCCGACCCGCAGGTTGAGCGCGAAGCGCAACTGCGGCGGGCGTACTCGGCGCAGCTTGGCGCCGAGATCACGGCTGCCGCGTCCAGGGGAGACGTCGTGTACGCCGGGTCCGTCGATGGACGAATCTGGGTTTCGCTCGATCGCGGGCGTTCCTGGAACCCGCCACAATCTGGCGCTAGCGGACCGATCGAGAGCTTTTTCGTCGATTCGCAGTCGCCGCGGGTGGCGCTGGCGGCGGCTGGAGGCTCGGGCGCGCACGTTCTGCGCACCATCAATACCGGCGCCTTCTGGGACAGCCTCGATGCGAATCTCCCCGACGTTCCAGCACATGGCGTGGCTGCCGATCTCGTTTCAGGCGCGGTCTACGTAGCGACGGATCGTGGAGCCTATTGGGCGCATGAGGATCTTGACAGCGCCGGCCCGGCATCGTCCTGGCTATTAATCAGCGGCAATCTTCCGGCGGCCCGGGCTACCGCGATTGCGCTCGATCCGGCGGGCAGCCGCCTTTACATCGCACTGGAGGGTTACGGTGTTTATGCTTCTACGGCGCCGCTCCGGGGAGCTGCCCTGCGGATCGTCAATGCCGCGGATTTCAGCACACGCCCGGCCGCACCGGGGTCGCTGGTGAGCGTGCTGGGCGGCCCGGTTTATCAGGCGCGCGCGGGGGAGGTGGAATTTCCGGTCCTCGCGTCGTCTGAGTCGGGCGCGCAAATTCAAGTACCGTTCTCGGTGAACGGGCCCTCGGTTGCGCTGGCGTTGGACGCCGCCTCAGGCAGAATATCATTCGGGCTGGCCGTACAGCCGGCTTCGCCCGCGATCTTCGTGGACCGCGATGGCGCTCCCATGTTGTTGGATGCCGACACCGGAATGATGTTGGACGCCAGCAACACGGCGCGGTCTAACGCGCGCATCCAGGTGCTGGCTACGGGCCTGGGACGCGTGCGCCCGGACTGGCCGACCGGCATGGCGGCTCCGCTCGAAAACCCTCCTGTGGTGGTGGCAGCGGTCAAGGCCTACGTGGATCGCGTGCCGGTAGAAGTAACACGGGCCACTCTGGCACCCGGCTATATAGGCCTCTATATCATCGAGTTGCAGCTGCCTGAGCTGGTGAATGCCGGTCCCGCAGATCTCTACGTTACCGCCAACGGCCAGGAAAGCAACCACGTGCGGATCTATCTGGAGCCTTAAGAAAGCACTCTAAAAATAGAAAAGCCGCCTGCCAGGCGGCTCCTCGTTGTGAATGTCGGGGAAGTTGGTTTACAGTCGGTTCACGTTCTCGGCTTGCAGACCCTTGGGACCCTGCTTAACCTCGAACTCAACCTCCGCGCCTTCATCCAGTGTGCGGTACCCATTGGCCTGGATGGCCGAAAAATGAACAAACACGTCGTCTCCGCTGGACCGCTGGATGAATCCATAGCCCTTCGCGGCGTTAAACCATTTCACAACACCTTTTTCTTTCACTACTAACTCTCCTCAACATTGTTCGCCACGCGCAGAAGAGGCCTTACAACAAAAAAGCTACGAATGGAAAAATTCGTAGCTTGCTCTCCCTTTGCCTGTACGAACAACCATTTGATCTTGCCCCTCAATTCTCTCAGATCGTTCGGAGCAGGGTCAAGACGGAAATCGTCATTTTTGTTAGTGTTGGACACCCATAGCGGCTTGTCTTAACCTGTGGGAGTTGACCGAAGAGAACATTCTGGAGCGCCTGAAGCGCCGGGTAACGGTTCCCCGGGGTTCAAGAATTATCGTGGGTATCGGAGACGACTGCGCCATATTCCGGCCACAAGGCGGCAGAGAAGATCTCTTATTCACTACCGACCTGCTGATCGAAGGTGTGCATTTCGAGCGGGCAACGCATGCACCGGCAGTTGTGGGACGCAAGGCGCTTGTGCGGGGGCTCAGCGACATCGCTGCCATGGGTGGAGATCCGCTGTTCTGCCTGCTCTCTCTCGGATTGCCGGAGTGGGC
>JASHOO010000026.1 GCA_030041035.1 Bryobacteraceae bacterium
CGGCGGCGCCGGGCGCATAGGACCCGCCCGAAGCCAGCAGGCCCAGGTCGCCTCCCGAGGTCGGTACCACCGCGTCCGATCCCGCCACGTAATCCGGCACATAAAGCTGCGCGCCCGCCGGGAAATTCGAGTAACTCACCATGAAGCGCGTCCCCGTGTCCGAAAAGGCATCCTTCACCTGAAACGCCGAGGCAAAACCCTCGGTTAGCCGCGTCGAAAAGAAACTCGTCTCCACTGCAAACAGATTGCTGATGTTCAGCAGCCCGGGTAAAGGCGAGCCCGTACACGTCACGCCGCCCGAAGCAACCGTGGCCAGCAGCCCGATCTGCGTGATCCCCACGACCACCTCGGAATTGTTGCTGATCGCCAGCCCCGGAGTGCCGCTGAACGCCACAGTCGCCATGATGGATTGCTCCGGCGTGGTTCCGAACTGCGTGGCATCGGCGCGCAGGTTGCTCAGCTCGATGTTCACGTTGCCCGACGCCGGCACCGTGAAACTGACGCCGTTGAAGGCCACCGCATTGTTTCCGAACGGCAGCGCCGGAACCGTCACCGGCGTAGGGCCGGAGCCCGTATCAATGGTCAGCAGCACGTCGGTCAGCGAGTTATTCGCCGCCAGCTTGTTGGTGACATTCACATTGAGGAAGAAAGTCAGATTCCCCGTGACGACAAAGCTGGGGATGCCGCCAGTGCAGGTCAACAGAATGCTGCCGACTTCCTCGGTGATGCCCTCATAGCGCACCTGCGCGGGCGTGGCCGAGGGAGTACACAGCAGACCCTCTTGGCCGTATGCTAACTGGCCGCCTGCCGTCAGAAAAACCAAACTAAATGCCAGAAAAAATAGAGCCTGCTTCCGGTCAACTCCCGCCGGACGCGAGCGGAACAGGGTTGTAGCCGACATGATGAGACCTCTTGAACCTCACGTGCACGGCAATTATCTCACCAATAGCCGAGTGATTGAAGCGTCGGCAGGGAGACTCGGGCTGCACAGCCCGGCGCTGAGTCATTTTGACTCACACTGCCCGTTTGACTTGAGTCAGCCACAGAAACAGATGTAAAAGTTTTACCAGTCCGCGTACGCCGTGCCGTCCAGCGCGTTCTTGTCGGAACCGCTGTGCACGTCGAAGATGCCCGGCTCGGTCTGGTCCACGCTTTGCATCGCGTCTTCCATCACGATGCGCCACGTCGTGTTTGAGTCCGTCATGGGATCTATGGGGACCTCTCGCAAGTACCCTTCCTGTACCAGATCTTGCAGACTCTGCGGAGCTTTCTGCTTGTCGTAAGTGTATTCGTCGATCACCTGCCGGATGGTGAAGAGGTTGTTGTGGAGCACCGCCTCTTTGGCGCGCATGATCGACCTTTGATAGATCGGGATCGCCAGTGACAGCAGAATCGTCACGATCGACATGACGATCAGCAGCTCGATGAGCGTGAAGCCGCAGCGGCGTTTACCACTCCGAGTACGAGGTTCCATCTGCCGCCTTATCCATGCTCTTGGTGTAAACATCGAAGACATTCTGGCCGCCCCAGCTCTGTGAGTCCGGGTCGTCCTGCATGCTGCGCTTCCCCCAGTCGGTCGAGTTCGTCATGGGATCCTTGGGAATGCGCCGCAGAAACCGGATCTTCTTATCCACCTGCCCGGTGAGCTTCACGCCTTCCACCAGTTGATCGAGACTTTCGGGGTAACCGTCCGTATCCATCTTGGGCGGTCCCAGCAGACCTTGATCGGAGGCGTCTTTGTATTTATCGATGGCGGTGCGGATCTCGCGCAGAGACCAGCGCAGGTCCCGCTCCTTTTCCGAGCGCACCTTCACCCGGGCCAGCGGCACGGCCATGGACGTCAGAATCATCAGGATCGTGAAAGCCACGATCAACTCGATCAGCGTCAGGCCCCGTTGATTGCGCCGCCCTTGCATGGTCTATTTTTTACTTTACACTCACCGCCAGCACCGGCGTGGCCGTCAGAATGGCCTGCGACTGCGAATTGCGCAGTGTCAGATTCGGCACCGTCACCACCGTATCGCCGCGCGCCACCGCCTGAAATACCAGGGTCACGATCGAGCCCGAACCTGTGACGCCGCCGGTGGCCGGGAAGCGGCTGACGTTCACCGTGGCTTCGCCGGTATCGTTCAGGATGTTCTTGGAGAATGTGACCTGCTTGCCGTCGCCCGCCAGTAGATCGCCGCGCGTCACGTCATTGAGCCGCAGAATCTTCGGATCAAAACGAATCTGCATGGGCGTGGACGCCAGGTCGGAGGCGTTATCCACCATCAGGTTGACAGTGACCGTGCCGTTCACTTGCGCGGTCGCCTCCGCCGGCGCGAATTTTACGCTGGTTTTGCCCGCGGCCTGCTGGATCGGCTGCGCCGCAGACTTCGGCGGCGGAGCGGGCGGCGCCATCATCGGCGGCGCCGTGGCCGGTGGCGCCGTGATACCCGGAATGCGCGGAATCACCATCGATCCAGGTGACACCCCTCCAGGCAGCGGACTGGCTGCGGCTGGCGCAGCTTGCGGCGGCGCCGCCACGTTCTGCACCGCCGCGGGCGCTACCTGCTGCACCACCGTTACATTCGGCGCCGGAGCGGCCGCTGCGGCTGGCTGCGCCCCCGGCCCTGATCCGTTCTGCGCTTGCCCCTGCGGCTGCGCAACCGGCGGCGGCGGTGTTGGCGGTGCGTAATTCACCTTCACATACGCCGAAGTCCCTGCCCCGATCGGTTTCAGATTGACATCGTTAATGTCCACCGCTCGGATGATGTGCGGAATCAGAACAATCACCAGCTCGCTTTCGGTGGTCGTGTTCGTCTGGCTCTGGAACAGATGGCCGACCAGCGGAAGGCTCATCAGGCCCGGCACCCCGCTCACGTTCTTGTCGTATTCCACCTGCATCAGCCCGCCCATCAGATTCACTTCCCCCTGCCTCAGCCGTACATCGTTGGTGATCTTGGTCTGCGCCACCTCCGGTTCGTTGATGCCGCCTAGCGGAACGCTGCCGGTCACGTTCGAAATATCGACTTCCACGTGCAGCGAGACTTCTTCGGCGTTGTGGATGAAAGGAACGATGCTGATATTGACGCCCGTATCCAGAAACGTGAACTGCGTGTTCACCAGCGGGTTGATGCCCACGCCGCCGATGCCCGGCTGAAAGCTGCCCGTGGCGTAAGGCACCTTTTCTCCGATCTTCATTTCCACCTTCTGCCGGTCGACCGCGCGAACCTGCGGCCGTTGCAACACCCTCGTGGTGGCGTCCGTCAGCAGTGCGTTGAGCAGGCCTCCCGGCAGCGTCAGCGAGAAATCGCGCGTGCTGATCACCCCGATATTGGAGAGCGGAATCGTGGTGTTGGTGCTGGTGGTGCCGGTCGTAGTGGTGGTGCCGGTGGTGCTCGTGGTGGAGGTGCTGGTTCCCGCGTTGTTCGGCACGCTGATATTCGCTCGCGGGGTGAAGTTGATGGCCGAATTGATGCCGTTCGGGGCCACCGCCGCCGCCAGATCCAGCTCTTTGTTCCGTGAGGTCGTCATCACCAGAACGTCTACCAGGACTTCGGATCTGGGCTTATCCAGATCGGCAATGATCTTTTCCGCCAGCGCCACTTTGTCCGCTTCCCCGTGGATCACGATGGCGTTTTGCGCAGGGTACTGGAACGCCTTCTGCAAATCGACCACGCTGCGCACCACCTGGATCATTTCCTGCAGCTCCTGCGTGGTCTGGACGTTGTTCAGATAGACCACCTTCACCACCCAGTCTTCAAAGTTGCGGCGCGCGGTCGGGTTGTCCTGCGTCACGAAAATCGTGTTCGCGCTGATGGGCTTCCAGAACGATTTCGTAATCAGCGCCAGTGAATCCAGCGCGTCGTTCAGCGTAGTGTTGTTCAGCTCGATGGATTGCGGCTTCTGCGTCCCTCCGCTGGTGTAGTCCGGATCGAACAACACGTTGATGCCCGCGTATTTGCCCACGGTCTCAAACAGAACCTTGGGGGGCTGGTTGTTCATCTTCAGGTAAATTGGTTCCGGATTCAGCGGCTTGAGCTCGGGCAGCGGCTGCATCGCCTCGAACTGCTTCTCTTCCCGCTGCTTTTCCTGCTCCCCCGGCGTCAACGGGCGCTCTCCGGGTTTCAGCGGCGGCTTCTGCTTCGCCTCCTCGATCATGCGCTTGGTGCGCTCGATCTCGTCTTGCGCCATGGTCGAAGCCGGGTTGATGCCGTAGGCTTTTTGAAACTCCACAATCGCCTCATCCGGCTTGCCCTGATCGCGCAGCTTGAGTCCCTGTTCCAGGTGATATTGCGCGGCGTAAAATCGCAGCCGCGACGCCGTGAGCTGATAGGCAATCTCGGCGGGGTCCTCGCTCAACGCCTGCTCGGCGAAGGAAATGGCCTTATCCCAATCCTTCCGCAGTTCCGCCTCCCGGCTCTCCGCCAGCAGCTTGTCGCCCTTGCGGGTGCGCGCCCCCAGCGTCCCGGCGAGCGCCGTGGCCAGCAGCGCCAGACCGGCCCCTCTGGCTAACCGATGTGAAGTCAGCATGTTATGTCTGGCATGAAGATCATCGATGATATCGTTGCGGGATGCGACACCGCCAGCCGGTGCTTTATCATCAAATTATCTGACGCGTAACGGGTTTCAGGCGTTGACTGCAATTTCGAATCGTGAACCTCTCGGAACGTAACTTTGGCGGCAAAAGAACCTGAATTCAAGATTTTAAGCGACAACCGCCAGGCCGGTCACCATTATTTTCTGATGGACCGCGTCGAGGCCGGCATCGTGTTGACCGGCACCGAGGTCAAGTCCGCCAAATCCGGCCGCATCCAGCTCCGCGACAGCTACGCTACCATCGAAAAGAACGAAGCCTGGCTGGTCAACGCCCACATCAGCGAGTATTCCCACGGCAACCGTGAGAACCATTCGCCGGTGCGCAGCCGCAAGCTGCTGCTGCACCGCCGGGAGATTGATAAATTGTTGGGCAAGACCCGCGAGAAGGGCCTGGCCCTGATCCCGACCCGGATGTATCTGAAGGGCGGGCGGATCAAATGCGAGCTGGCGCTGGCTCGCGGCAAGAAAATGCACGACAAGCGCGAAGCCGAGCGGGCGCGCACCGCCGAGAACGAGGCGCGCGACGCCGTCCGCCGCAGCAAAGCCAAATATGGAGAGTAAATGGAAATTCACTTAGAACGAAAGCCGGCTGAATCGGTGGAATGCGATGCGCTTGTGGCGCTGGCGTTCGAGGACCAAACCGACGGCCGTTTCCAGCATTTGTTAAGCGACGTCTATGGCTCCGGCGAGATCACCGGCAAGACGTTCGAGATGACCCTGGTCCACAACCCCGCCGGCTTCAAAGCCCGCCGGCTGCTCCTGGCGGGCGCCGGCAAGAAGGAGAAATTTACCTCCGCCGAGCTGCGGCACCTGAGCGGCGCGGCGCTGCGCCATTTGAAATCCCGCTCGCTCAAGTCGATTGCCCTGCTGCTCGATTCCGAATATTCCCAGGCGGATCATGTCGAAGCCGCCGTCGAAGGAGCGCTCATCGGCGACTTCGAGCCGGACCGCTACAAAAGCGACAAGAAAGACGTGAAGGTGGTGGACCGCTTTACCGTGGCCGTGCCCGGCGGAGGCGCGGGATTGGACACCGCTCTGGAACGCGGCCGCATCACCGCGGATGCGCAGAATCTGACCCGGGAGCTGGCCAGCGAGCCGGCCAATCTCCTCACGCCTTCAGGGATGGCGGAAGCCGCCCGCCAGGCCGCCGCTGCGTACGGCCTTGAATGCGACGTGCTCGATCAGGATCGCATGAAGCAGCTCGGCATGGGATCGCTTCTCGGCGTGGCGCAGGGCAGCGCCGAGCCGCCCGCGCTCATCGTGGTGAGTTACCGGCCCGCGGGCGCCGCCGCAAGCGGAGCGCACCTGGGGCTGGTCGGCAAGGGCGTCACCTTCGATACCGGCGGCATTTCCATCAAACCGGCCGACGGCATGGAGAAGATGAAGTACGACATGTCGGGCGGCGCCGCGGTGATCGGCGCCATCCGCGCGCTGGCGCAATTGAAGCCGCCGATTCCGGTGACCGCTTTGATCCCGGCGGTCGAAAACATGCCGGGAAGCCGCGCGCAGCGGCCCGGCGACATCGTCACGTCCCTTTCCGGCAAGACCATCGAGGTGATCAACACCGACGCCGAGGGCCGGCTGATTCTGGCCGATGCGCTGACCTACGCCAAACGCCTGGGCTGCACGCATCTGGTGGACGCCGCCACGCTGACCGGCGCCGTAGTGGTGGCGCTGGGACACGTCAATATCGGCGCCTTCAGCAACAACGACCGGCTGGCGGAGCGCGTGCTCGATGCGGCGCGCGAAGCAGGGGAAAAAATGTGGCGCCTGCCGCTCGACGACGAATACCGGGAGCTGTTGAAAAGCCCGTTCGCCGATATCGCCAACGTCGGCGGACGGCCCGGCGGCGCCATCACCGCCGCCTGGTTTTTGCGCGAGTTCGCCGATGAAACGCCCTGGGTGCACCTGGACATCGCCGGCACAGCCTGGCTGGATGACGCTAAGCCCTACGCCTCGAAAGGGCCGTCAGGGGTGGGCGTGCGGACGTTTGTGAATCTGGCGATGGATTGGAAGGATTGAGAGCCGGGATTCGGGTCCGCCGCTCAACTTAAGCGGCCAAGGCTCACGCCGGTCTTTGCGTTTCAGGCACTTGCATTTTCCCGGCCGCTCAAGTTAAGCGGTTTTCGCTTCGCGCTTCTGGCGGCGGCCGCGCAGCACCTCGATGACGAAGCGGTCGCGCTGCGCTTTGACTTCATCGATCGATTTCTTCGACCAGTCGTAGAATCCCTTGCCGGTTTTGGCGCCTAACTCTCCCGCGGCCACTTTGGCGCGATAAAGGTTGGGCGCTTTCGGCAGGTTGTACAAATCCTGCGCGACGTAATCGACAACGCTGAGACCCATGTCGAGGCCAACGGCGTCCTGGTGCTCCAGAATTCCATAGGCCGGCATGCGGAGGCCGAAACCGTTTTTCGCCACCAAATCGACATCTTCCGCGTCGGCGATTCCCTCTTCGATGATGTAAGCGGCTTCGCGCACCAGCGCCATTTGCAGGCGGTTGCCGAGCTGACCGGGACGGTCGCGTTTCACGAGGACCGGAACCTTGCCGCACGCTGCCAGCAAGTCGCGCACGTTTTTTGCGGCCTGCGGCGACGTCTTCTCGCCTTGCACGATCTCGACGAGCGGCATCAGGTGCGGCGGGTTCCAGAAGTGCGCGGTCAACACGCGCTCCGGCCGGCGGCAGCGCGAGGCGATCGCGGTAATGCTCAACCCGCTGGTATTGCTCGCCAGCACTGCGGATTTATCGGCCAGCGAGTCCATGCGCGCGAACAATCTCTGTTTCAGTTCCATGTTCTCGGGAACGGACTCGATGACCAGGTCGGCGTTGGCGATGGTGCGGTCGAACGTGGCCGAGGCTTCCAGCCGCTCGTAGGCCTCGCGCACCTGGATCATCTCGGCCAGGCGGTTTTCCGCCAGAACGCGAAGCTGCCCGCGCGCGGTTTCCAGGCCCTGGGCGGCAGTTTCTTCGTGGCGGCTGAGGATGGTGGTCCGCACCCCGCCCAGGGCCAAAGAGCCGGCGATGCCCGGCCCCATCATGCCTGTGCCGATGACCGCCGCAGTCCGAAAATGGGAGTTCGACATGCAGTGATTGTAGCGGAGTTGAATCGAGGTCGAGCGTCAGCTACAATTCATACTTCCCGTTCCCACTCTGGTAACTGGGTTGCTATAGGTCACGTCTGAAATCAGTGCTCATCTTCAGGGTATTCTTATCATCACGATATTTGCGTCGCTGGGCCGGGCCTATGTGGCTGCTCGGGGTGTTGCCGGTGCTGGCCGCGCCGGCCACCGTCAAGGCGCCGCTCCGGCCTGTGGCGTTTGAGCCCAACGTGGGCCAAACCGACACATCTGTGAAGTACCTGGCACACTCGGCGCATTCGACGCTATGGCTTACCGAGAGAGGCGCCGTGCTCGAGACCGCCCGGGGCCGGGGACGGGAATCGGGGAACGTGGTTCTGAACCTGCGCTTTGCCGGTGCGAATCCCGCTCCGCAGTTGGAAGCCGAGGAGCCGCGAACGGGCGTGAGCAACTACTTCATCGGGCGCGACCCGCAACAGTGGCACACCGGTGTGCCGCAATTCGCAAAGGTCCGCTACCGCAACCTCTACCCGGGGATTGACGCAGTCTTCTACGGAAACGCCGGTGAGGTGGAATACGATTTCGTGGTGCAGCCGGGCGCTGATCCCGGGAAGATCCGGCTGGCTTTTGACGGAGCCGAGCGTATCCGCGCGGATGCAGCCGGAGACCTGGTGGTGCGCATCGGCGGCGTAGAGATTCGCAGCCGCAAGCCGCGCATTTACCAACAAGCCAAAAGCGGCGCCGAGGAGGTGAGCGGCCACTACACGGTGCTGGGAAAGCGGCGCGCGGGTTTCGTGATTGACGGCTACGACCCGGCCCGGCCGCTGGTGGTGGATCCGGTTCTCAGTTATGCCAGCTTTCTCGGCGGGAACGGCAGCGACGCGGTCAACGCCATGACCATGGACCCGCAGGGCTTCGTCTATCTGGCGGGCAGCACCAACTCGGGCAATTTTCCCCGCAAGAAGGCCATCTACTCCGGCGTCTCTAATGCTGCGGATGTCGCCTTCATCTCGAAATTCAATCTGTCGGCGACCGGCGCGGACTCGCTGGTTTATTCCACCTTTCTAGGCGGCAACATCAGCGACGAAGCCTTCGGCATCGCGCTCGATCCGAGCGACAACGTGTATGTCACGGGCCGCACGCTTTCGACCGACTTTCCGTTGAAGAACGCGTTTCAAAGCTCTTTCGTCACGGCCACCAACTGCACCAACTCCGCCGGGACCGCGACCGCCTGCGAGCACGCGTTCGTCACGGAAATTGCGGCAGCGGAAAATGCACTGGTCTATTCCTCGTACCTGGGGGGAAGCTACGAGGATGAGGCATTGGCCATCGGCGTAGATTCCCACGGCAATGCTTATGTTACGGGACGGACCACTTCCACCGACTTCCCCATGGATGGAACGCCGTTCCAGGACACCCTGAAGGGGACGGAGAGTGCTTTCCTGTGCAAGGTGACGCCCCAAGGAACGAGTCTGGCGTATTCGACTTATCTCGGCGGAACGGCCAGCGACGAAGCCTTGACCATCGCGGTCACACCGGCCGGGATGGTCTACATTGCGGGCATCGCCGGATCCACCAATTTTCCGACGACTTCAAATGCCTACCAGCCAAATCAGAGCGGCGGGCCCGGTGATTCGTTTTTTTCTGTGTTTAACCTGAACCAAACCGGTACGTCGTCGCTCACATACTCCAGTTATCTGGGAGCCGTAGACGGCACAACCGAGATCAACGACATCGTTGTGGATTCATCGGGGTTGGTCTATCTGACCGGGGCCACCAATGCCGATGATTTCCCCGTGACACCCAGCGCCTTCCGCAAGCACTATGCGGGCTCTTATTCGCCGGATAGCGACGGAGTTGCGGGTCCGGGAGACGCCTTCATCTCCAAGTTCAACATTTCGGCGTCCGGTACGTCGCAACTGGTGTACTCGACTTATCTCGGTGGCGCGTTTGATGACCAGGGCTTTGGAATCGCGGTGGACAACCTGGGACACATTACGGTAGCCGGGCAAACCGATTCCTCGGGATTCCCGGTGACCGGCGACGCCATTCAAGGGTTCGATGCCGGGCCATCGCCCACCAACCAGGGTTTCATCGCGCGCTTTGATCCTTCCCAATCGGGGGACGCTTCGCTTCTCTATTCGACCTTTCTGGGCGGTGACAACGACGATGGGCTGTTTGCCGTGGCGGTCAATCCGGCCGGAACCCTGGTGATAGCAGCCGGTGCATATTCTTCCCCCAATCCGCCGATCACGCCGACGGGGTATCAGACCACCTATGGCGGCGGCTCGAGCAACGCCTACATTGCGGAAATCAACTTTACGGAAAGCGGACCCCAGCCAAGATCGGTGGTGAACGGCGCGAGCCTGGTGAACACGGGCTTGTCACCGGGGCTGATCTTCACGATCACCGGTTCGGGTTTTGGGCCCTCGGCGCCGGAAACGGGGGGAGTGGATGACCACGGGCGCATTCCCACCACGCTGGATGGAGTCGAGGTAATGGTAGATAACACGCCGGCTCCGCTGCTGTACGTCTCGGGAGATCAGATCAACGCGGTGGCGCCGTACGAGCTGGCCAACCGGCTGGGAGACACCGTGGCCATCCAGGTCTATTACAACGGCATTGGCGGCTACCTGATCTCGAACATGGTGGTGATTGCGGCGCCGGCCATCTTTACGTCGGGCGACGGCCAGGGAATCATCCTGAACCAGAACGGCAGCCTCAACGGTCCGGGGGATCCGGCGCCGGTCGGGTCCACGGTGCGGATTTTCGGCACCGGCGAAGGGCTGCTTCAGCCGGCGGGAGTCGACGGCGAATTTGTGGGCTATCAAGACTTGCCGCAACCCATCTTGCCGGTGACCGTGACCATCGGCGGTGTCAACGCGCACATCACGTATAGGGGCACGGTGCCGGGCTTGTTTGAAGGGTTCTTCGAGGCAGATGCCGTCATCCCGGCCGGTACGCCGGCAGGGGCCAATCCGGTGGTGCTGGCGGTGGGCGGAGTCCAGAGCACGCCGGTGAACGTCGTGGTGCAGTAGGCCACTACTTGAGCTCGATGACGAGCGTGCGATAAGGTTTCGATCCCAGATTGATGAGCTGGGGCGCGTCCTCACCCTGATTGTGCCAGATGACGTCGCCGGCCTTGTGTTCGTGCACGGTCTTTTCATGGGTGGCGGAATCGGTGCGCTCATAGCGGCAATCGTCCAGAAACACGATGATCTGGTTGGTGGGGCGGATGGAGGGCTCGCGCGGGACGCCCGGGTCATAGGTGACCTGGCGCACGCGCACGTGCTCATTTTCGAGCACTACCTTCGAGGGCAATGGCGCCCAGCCGAGGCTCCAGACTGCGGCCAAGGTCAGAACCGAGGAAATGGTGGCGCTCAGTACAATCGCTTTTCGCATGGGGTGTTGTCGCTTACCGGATCAAGATAACACGGAGTTGCAAGCGGCCGGTCTCTAAGGCCACAATATCGTGCAATATGCAACTGCGCGTGCTGGGCGTTGTGCTGGCCGGTGGGAAGGGCACCCGGCTCTATCCGCTGACCAAGGAGCGCGCCAAACCGGCGGTTCCTTTCGGGGGCAAGTACCGCATCATCGATTTCGTGCTCAGCAACTTCATCAACTCGGGCATCTACTCGATTTATGTGCTGACGCAGTTCCGCAGCCAGTCGCTGCTGCAGCACCTGAACGAGGGATGGCAGTTCGGCAGCCTGCTGAAGAACCAGTTCATCATCCCGGTGCCGGCGCAGATGCGGTCAGCCGACGAAACGTGGTACCAGGGGACGGCCGACGCGATCTTTCAGAACATCAACCTGATCGAGCAGGCGGAACCGGACGTGGTGGCGATCTTCGGCGCGGATCACATCTACCGCATGAACATCGCCACCATGGTGGAGTACCACGAGCAGAAGAACGCGGCGGTCACGGTGGCGGCGATTCCGACCGAGAGGCGGATGGCCGAGCAATTCGGTGTGATCGAATGCCGGCCGGACGGGCGCATCGTGCGCTTTCACGAGAAGAGACCCGACGCGCCGACGATTCCCGGCGATCCGGAGCGCGTGTTCGCGTCGATGGGAAACTACGTGTTCAACACGCGTGTACTGCTGCGCGAGCTGCAAGACGACGCGGCCAACCCAAAGAGCTCGCACGATTTCGGGAAGGACATTTTGCCATCGCTGATGCAGCGGGCCGAGGTGTACGCGTACAACTTTCAAGCCAACCGGATTGCCGGTGAGCCGGAAGGCGCCATGGCTTACTGGCGCGATGTGGGGACGATCGATGCTTACTACGAAGCCAACATGGATCTGCGCAGCGTGTGGCCCGCGCTGAACCTGTATAACCGCCAGTGGCCGCTGCGGACCTCGAGCTTCCCCGATCCGCCGGCGAAGTTCACCTTTGACGAGGCAAACCGGCGCGGGCAGGCGATCGACTCCATCATCTCGGGCGGCTCGATTCTTTCGGGCGGGGTGGTGCGCAATTCGGTGCTGGGCCGGTGGGTGCGGGTGCACGCGGGCGCGCTGGTGGAGGACTCGATCATTCTGGATAATTGCGACATCGGGCGGCGCTCCAAGGTGCGCCGCGCCATTCTGGATAAAAACGTACACGTCCCGGCGGATTCGACGATCGGCTACGATCTGGAATTCGACCGCCGTTCGCACCACGTGACGGACAGCGGCATCGTGGTGGTGGAAGGGAACCGGTCACCGGTGGAAGTCGGCACGGTGGTGGTGGTCTAGGCGCGGGGAAACCGCTTCCGGCTGACCTACACTACTAACCTTTGAAGACTGTCGGGGCACGGGGGAAGGCCCGTAGAATCGGAGGGAATGCGTCCGTTTCGCATGGTTGCCGCCCTGATGCTGGCGCTTCTGGCGCCGCTCGACGGCCAGACCTCAGAGGCTCCGCGGGACCCGCTGGTGGTGACGCTGCCGGCGCCGCCGGTTACCGACGCGACGCCCGCCGATCAGCCCGCCCTGCCGGAAGCGACGGCGAGGCAGGGGCTGATGTGGAAGATTTCCTCGGCGCGCAATACGGTGTATTTGCTCGGTTCGATTCATCTGGGGTCGGGCGACTTCTATCCGCTGCCGGAGCACATCGAGGAGGCGTTCGAGAAATCGAATGTGCTGGTGGTGGAAGTGGATCTGAGGCGGCTCGACCAGACGAAGCTCCTAGGCCTGCTGTCGGCCAATGGACTCTATCCGCTGGACGACTCGTTGTGGAACCACGTGAGCGCGGACACGCATCAGCGGGTGGTGGAATTCTGCCAGCAGCACGGAGTGGATGCCGAAGCATTCGCGCGGATGAAGCCGTGGCTGGCGGCATTCGCTACATCGTTCCCGTCCGCCGCCACGATGCAGCAGAACCCGGCACCGGGGATCGACAAGTACTTTTTGGATAAAGCGGGAGACGGTATGCGCGTGGAATCGCTGGAAACGGCCGAGTATCAAGTGCGGGTGATCTCCGGGCTGCCGGAGGCCCAGCAGGAGCGAAGTCTGCGCAACGCGGTCGAGAACGTCGGCCAGAGCGTAGAGGAACTCGCGCAATTGCAAACCCTGTGGCTGGAGGGAGACGCGCAGAAGCTGGAAGCCTACCTGGCGGCCGCCATGCACGATGAGCCGGAATATGAAAAGCGCGTATTCGCCGACCGCAATCCGCACATGGCCGAGCGCGCCGAGCAGTGCCTGAAGAGCCGAGACCGCTGTTTCATCGTGGTGGGTGCGGGCCACATGGTGGGAAAAGACGGCGTGGTGCACCTGTTGCGCGAGCGCGGATACAAAGTGGAGCGGGTCTTCGCGCCGCAGTAGGCTGGTGGGCGAGGGCGAGGCGTGCCTCGCCCCTACGGGGTGGGGCGCAGCCAGGACACGGCCAAGCCGGTCGCGATCACCACCACGCAGCCGATCACGTTGTACCAGAGAAACGAAATACCGGTGAACCAGAATGCCGCGAAGATGGCGGCCTCGCCCAGGAGCATGCCGAGAAAGGCGCCGGTCCCGGTGACGCGCCGGAACCAGAACGCCAGCACGAACACACCCAGCAAAGATCCGTAAAACAGAGACCCCAGCAGGTTGACGGCGACGATGAGCGAGCCTAATTTCTTGGCGTACTGCGCGAAGAAAACCGCATAGGACGCCCAGAAGGCGGTGGCGAGCCGTGAAACCCACAGGTAGTGGCGGTCGGTGGCCACCGGCCGGATGTGTTTGCGATAGACATCGATCACGGTCACGGTGGCGAGGGAGTTGACCTCGCCTGAACTCGACGACATAGCGGCGGCGAAAATCACGGCGATGAGCAAGCCCACCACGCCGGCCGGCAGGTAACGCGTGACGAACGAGAGGAAGATGTAATTGGTGTCGTTGAAACCTTTCTCACCGCTGGAGCGCTCGTAGAGCTTCGTGCCGGAGGTGCGGAGCCTGTCGATCTCGGCCTGCGCGGAACGGTATTGCGCGAGGGACTGGGCGCGCCTGCTCTCGTCATGCGCGTGGCGGGCTTCGGCCATCCCTATGGCGGCCTGTTTGCGCTGTTCGAACGCCTGCTCGAACTGCGAGCGGATGGGAGCAAACTGCTCGCTCACCGCGGGCGATTCCAGGCGTTGCATGGCCACGCTTTGAAACAAAAACGGCGGCCGTTCGAACAGAAAGAAGACGAAGACCATGGCGCCCACGAACAAAATTCCAAACTGCATGGGGATCTTGGCCGTGGCGGTGAACAGCAGGCTCAGCTTGCTTTGCGCGATGGACTTGCCGGTGAGATAGCGCTGCACCTGGGATTGATCACAACCGAAGTAGGAAAGCGCGAGGAAGCAGCCGCCGATCAAGCCGCTCCACAGGTTGAATTGATTGTTGAAATCGAACTTCAAATCCACGGCGTTGAGCTTGCCCGTGGCGCCGGCCAGATAGAGAGCATCGAGGAAAGAGACTCCGCCGGGCAGCATGTGCACGATCATGAAAAACGCCACGACCAGCCCGCAGAGAATGATGATCATCTGCTGCACGTCGGTCCAGGTGACGGCTTTGATGCCGCCGGCCACGGTGTAGATGGTGATCAAGCCGCCCATCACGAGGGTAGTGAGGCGGTCGGGCCAGCCGAAGATAACGGCGAGCACGATGGCCGGGGCGTAGAGCGAGAGGCCCACGGCCAGGCCGCGCTGGATGAGAAATATGACGCTGGCGAGCGTGCGTGTTTTGGTGTCGAAGCGCTTTTCGAGAAATTCGTAAGCGGTGTAGACGTTGGCCCGGTGGAACAGAGGGACGGCGGTAGCGGAAAGGATGACCATGGCGATGGGCAGGCCGAAGTAAAACTGCACGAAGCGCATGCCATCGACGTAGGCCTGGCCGGTAGTGGAGATGAAGGTGATGGCGCTGGCCTGGGTGGCCATGATGGAAAGCGCCATGGCGTACCAGGGCATGGTGCGGTCGGCGAGCAGGTACTTGTGCATGGTGTCGCTGCCGCGCCCTTTGTAGAGGCCGTAGAGAACGATGGTGGCCAGCGTGCCGCCCAGCACCACCCAGTCGAGCGGCCTCATGAAAACATGCGCGTGAAGAAGTAGAACAGCGCGATGAGCGAGGCGAGATAGATCAGGATCGCGACGTAGACGTGCGGCCAGGTGCCCAGGAATGGCGGGGGCTCATCGGGCAACTGCTCGCGGCCGGTGGGCATCATCGAGGAGTGTAGCACGGCGCCGCGACAGCACGTTGCGGTGTTCCACGGCGGTCAGGGGTAGCTCGCCGGTGTGCAGGGTGAATTCGCCGATTCCGGGTGGGAGGGAGCTCGGCGCACCGTTACTCTCAGGGTGACGGAGCAATTCTATGACTCATTCGATTTCTGAAAAGCCATACAAGGGATTAGGAATGGAGGGCGCGGTGGCCCGCTGGTACGCTTCTCTGACGTACAAATCGTTAGACGAATTCCGGGCGCTAGCGAGGCGGGTGGCGGAACAGGTCCCGCCGGGGAGCCAGATTCTGGAAGTGGCGCCAGGGCCGGGTTACTTCGCGATTGAGCTGGCGAAACTGGGCGATTACCAGGTGACGGGCCTGGACATCAGCCACACCTTTGTCGAGATCGCGCGCGGCAAGGCCGGGCAAGCCGGCGTCAAAGTTGATTTCCGGCACGGCGACGCGGCCCATATGCCTTTTGCGGACGGGAGCTTCGATTTCCTGTTTTGCCGCGCCGCCTTCAAGAACTTCAGCGAGCCGGTTCGTGCGCTCGAAGAGATGTACCGGGTTCTCAAGCCCGGCGGCTGCGCTCAGGTGATCGACTTGCGGAGGGACGCGCCCATGCAGTCGATCAGCCAGGCCGTTGAAGGCATGCGGCTGGGCCGGATGGACGCACTGCTCACCAAGCTGACCTTCCGTTTTATGCTGCTCAGGCGCGCGTATACGCGGCAAGATTTCGAGCAGTTCTTATCTCAAACCAAGTTCGGCCCCAATGACATCAACGAAAGCTCGCTGGGCCTGGAACTTTCACTTTACCGGACCCAGGCCACGTAGGCGAATGGGCGCAAAGGCGAACCGGTCTTACTGGTTATGGCCGAAGTTGTACCCGATCCAGACCAGACCTTCCGGCACTACGTTGCTGTTGAACTGTTGTGTGAGATTCGGCACATAGTGCAGGTCGAATTCCGGGCGGATGAAGATGTGCTCGGTCACGTAGATTTGCACGCCGGCGGTAAAGTGCACCTGGAAATGGTTCGTCGTGCCGACGGGCGTGGTTTCAGTGCTACACGTTACTGTACCCACGCATTCGCTCTCGTTAATCGCGAACCCAGTTCGGGCAAATCCAATTCCCCCTCCCAACCGGACCGAAGCGCGCTTGGTACTGATAGGCTGGTAAAGCCCGTCGATATCAAAGAAGGTTTCGCGGTAGAGCAAGGGGCCATAATTCTGCCGCGCCGGCTGGAAGCTGGCATCGAAGCCTGCGCCGAACTTCTGCTTAAACATGATGTCGCCGCCAATGCCCATAAAGAAGCCGCTGAGTGCCTGCGCCGATTGGCAATAGGTATCTCCGCTCCCCGGCGTGCAGGCGCCGAGCGGGTTGGTGGGTGAATTGATATTGTCAATGCCGATTGAGCTGTTCGCACCGTCGCGGGCGGAACCGAATCCAAGGTTGAAATCAACTCCAGCCTGCCCGAAGGCAATTGGCGCGCTGCCAATCAGTAGAGCGAGGACGGGCAAGTACCGGCAGGTTCGTCTCATGTCAGAAATCTCCTCTAGTTTGCAGAATACCGTAGGTGGGCGCCCACTCGCGGATTGCCGCTTCTCCGACCGAGAACGGCCCCGATAATGTTCTTCGGCGCATCTTTCTCACTTAACGACGTGATTTCCCCCCAAGAGGTTTCAGCCGGAAGCGAAGGCGGGCGAAATGTCACAAAAGTCCAAATCCGGGGTGGCAGGGACGACGATTGTTAAATTTCCGGTTCTGTCTTGTGTCACACAAATTCGTCCGGCAGGTTTAGACGAAGCCGGCTGTGTCAGGCGACGGCTGTGGCGGCGAGAGCGGCACGGGAAGAGCGGGTTTCAGGCTGCGACGGCCGAGATGCGGTAACCGTTTGCGAGCGGCGGTGCTAGTGACGGCGCGGGCCGGATGCCGCCGCGGAGGAAGCAGGGTTTGAGACCTCAATTGCTGATTTTCGTGACCTGAGCCGCGGCCATGGCATCCTGGATGGCGGCAAACAGACGCCCGGGATCGAAGGGCTTGATCACGTAGCCGTCCATGTCCGCCGCGCGGCACCTTTCGGCGTAACCGGTTTCGGCGTGGGCCGTCATGGCGATGATGGGAGTGCGGCGGCCGTTGCGGTATTCGCGCTCGCGAATGGCCGCGGTAGCTTCGAAGCCGTCCATGCCGGGCATTTGTATATCCATGAGGATCAGGTCGAAAGCGCCGGCGTCGTAAAGTTCAAGGGCGTGCAGACCGTCGGCCGCCACCGCGACGCGATGGCCGCGCTTTTCGAGCAGGCGGCTGGCCAGCTTCTGGTTGACGGCATTGTCTTCGGCCACCAGGACGGCCAGCGCGCGTGTATCCGGAACAGGCCGGGCGACGGGCTCGGGGAGTTGGAGTGCGGCGGCGCTGCCGAAGTAGGCGGTAAAGGAGAAGGTGCTGCCCGCGCCCGGACGGCTGTCGACCCAGATCTTACCGCCCATGAGCTTCACGATGCGCGCAGAGATGGTGAGTCCCAGGCCGGTTCCCCCGTATTTGCGGGCGGTCGAGCCGTCGCCCTGGCGGAAGGCTTCAAAGATGAGCGGTTGCTGGTCCGGCGCGATGCCCGGCCCGGTGTCGCGAACCGAAAACTCGATTAAAGGCAAAGGCCCGATATCGGACGCCAGCCGTGCGCCAAACGTTACCGAGCCGGATTCGGTGAACTTGATGGCGTTGCCGATCAGGTTGAGAATCACCTGGCGCAAACGGCTCTCATCACCGACCAATACGGCGGGAATTTCCGGGGCGACGTGCCAGTTCATCCTGAGGCCCTTTTTTTCTGCGGCGGCGCACATGGTGCTCACTGCATCCTGCATACAGGAGGGCAAGGAGAAAGGCGACGGATCGAGTTCCAGCCTGCCGGCTTCGATCTTGGAAAAATCCAAAATGTCGTTCAGCAGCGAAAGCAGCGATTTGGCGGAAGCGTGGACGACCTCGAAGCACTCCCTTTGCTCGGCCGGCGTAGCGGCTTCCAAACCCAGCGCGCACATTCCCAAGATGCCGTTCATGGGAGTGCGGATCTCATGGCTCATATTGGCCAGGAACTCGCTTTTCAAACGGTTGGCTTCCTGGGCCTGTTCGAACAGCCGTTCGATGCGGCGATTCTGCTGTTCGCCCCGGGCCTTTTCTTCGAGCACGCGCGCCTTTTCGAGCGAAAGCTGGCGCGTCCTGTCGGCCAGCATGCGTTCCAGGCGGCTGCGTTGGTGGAGGACGCGGCGCACCTGGCGGCGCAGGAAACAGGTGATGACGAGAACGGCCAGCAAGAGCAGCCCGGAGGCCGCCCAAGGATTATTCACCCAGAGCTGCGGGCGGTCCGGATGTTCCGCGGCCAAGGGCTGCGCAGAGGCCGCGATGGGCAACAGCCGCAGGCAGACGAGCCACACCAAGCGCGTGGGGAACGCCATCAATCGTGAAATCGACCGATGCCGCGGGGAACTTTAGAACGATCCAACTGTGGCGGGCGAATCGAGGCGGAAGCGCGGGCCCGCTCGAGGTGAACGGGCCCGGTATGGGTGAGAATGCCCGCTCAAAGTGGAGGGCGCCGAAGGCAAAGTTTACATTTCCGTGCATTTCGTCTGGTGCGCTACAGCACGGTGACGAGTTTCGCGAGCAGCGCGGTGCGGTCGGCGATGCGGTTGACGAGGATGCTTTCGTTGGGGGCGTGGGCGCCTTCGCCCACACCGCCGAGGCCATCGAGTGTGGGGATGCCGAGCGCCGCGGTCAGGTTACCGTCGGAGCCGCCGCCGGTCATGGATTCTTCGAGCGCCACGCCCATCTCGCGCGCCAGTTGCTGCGCCGTGCGGAAAAGCTGCACGATGCCGACCGAACGCTCCATGGGCGGACGGTTCAGGCCGCCTGTAATTTCGAGATTGCAGCGTTTATCGAAGGGCTTCAAGGAATGAAATTTGCGGTCGAGCGATTCGGCGTCGCGCAATCGCGGCGCGCGGATATCGATGACCGCGCTGGCTTGGGCTGCCACCACATTCGAGCGGGAACCGCCGGTGATTAAGCCGGGATTCACGGTGACGCCCTGCTTGAGATTGGTGAAGGCGGCGACACGCTCGATCTGGCGCGCGAGCTCGAGGATGGCGCTGGCGCCGGCAGCGAAATCGACGCCGGCATGCGAAGCGCGGCCGTGCACGGTGATGGTGTAATCGCCCACGCCTTTGCGGGCGGTTTTGAGCTTGCCTTCGAGACCCGTGCCCGGTTCGAGCACCAGCACGGCTTTGGCGCGGCGCGCGGTTTCCTGGGTGAGGGTGCGCGAGGAATCGCTGCCCACTTCTTCATCAGAATTGACCAGCAGCTTGACGCGGTGGCGCACGGGGATGTCCAGCTCGCGCAGGGCGCGCATGGCGAACAGAAAAAACGCAAGGCCCGATTTCATGTCGAACACGCCGGGCCCCCAGAGGCGGCCGTCGGATTCGCGGAAGGGCATGCGCGCGAGCGTGCCTACGGGCCAGACGGTATCGGAATGGCCCAGCGCGAGGATCTCGCCTTTCCTCCGCGCCGGACCGGCGAGCGCGAACTCGCACAGAAGATGCCTGCCGAACCTGCCGCCGGGAAAGGTTTCGACGGCGCCCGAGGGAGCGCATTCGGCGGCGAGGAGATCGACAAAGCGATCGACCGCGCGCGGATCATCGGAGGGGGATTCACACTCGACCAGGAGGCGGATGAGGGCGATGATGGCGGGCTGCTGTGCTTGAACGTGCGAGAGGATGGGATCCACGGGGCTATGATAGCGGACGGTGACCAGGGCCGGGTGTGCCCGGCCACTACATGAACTGCTCCAGAAGAGCACGGGCCTCGGCTTCGCGATCGCTTCCCACCAGCACGCGACGCGGATCTAACGCGAAGTGTCCGGCGTAATGGGGGGAGACCTCATCTCCAGCGACGTAGAACGGGATTCCGGCTTCCTGCAGCACGCTCTTGGCAGCCCCGAGCAGCACAGGATCGCTGGTTTCGAGAACCGTGACGAATTCGGGATCGGGTTGGCCCTGTGCGGGGGAAATGGGCTTGAATCGCGAGTCAGGCTCCGGCTGGGGCGGTTGCTCCCAGACCAGCGGGACATGGCAATCGGAACACTCGGTGAATCCTTCGCGAAATTCCGCGCCACATTGAGGGCAAAACATCGAGGCCTCGGCCGGCGAGCGCTTCACAGGCTATAATGCCAGTTTCCATGTTGGATATCAACGAGATCCGCCGAATTTTGCCTCACCGCTACCCGATGCTGCTGGTGGACCGCATCCTGGAACTCGAAGCCGAGCGGATTGTGGGCATCAAGAACGTCACCGCGGACGAGCCGTTTTTCAGCGGCCACTTTCCGGATTTTCCAGTGATGCCGGGCGTGCTGATCGTGGAAGCGATGGCGCAGACCGCAGGTGTGCTGGTGCTGAAGAGCATCCCGGAGCGCGATTCGAAGCTGGTGCTGCTGGTGGCGATCGAGTACGCCAAGTTCCGGCGGCCGGTGGTGCCGGGCGATCAGCTTCGCATCGAAATGACGGTTCTCAAGCGCAAGGCCAGCGTGGCGAAAATGGCGGGAACCGCGACCGTGGATGGCGTGGTGGTGGCCGAGGCGCAGGTGATGTGCAAGCTGGAAGACAAAGACCAGGCGCAGATTTCGCCCGAGTAGCGCATGCCTGTTCACCCGACAGCGATTGTCGATCCCCAGGCGTGCATCGCGGAAACGGCAGTGATCGGGCCGTACTCGATCGTGGGAGCGGAGGTGGAGATTGGCGCGGGCACGCGCTTGATGGCCCACGTTTACGTGGACGGGCCCACGCGGATCGGGGAGGAGAACACTTTTTATCCGTACTCGACGGTGGGCGTGGCGCCGCAGGATTTGAAATACAAGGGTGAGCGCAGCGAAACGCGCATCGGCAACCGGAACCGCATCCGCGAGTTCGTCACGATACATCGCGGCACCGAAGGCGGCGGCAGGGTGACGCGCATCGGAGACGGGAATTTGCTGATGGCGTATGTGCACGTGGCGCACGATGTGCAGGTGGCGGATCACGTGGTGCTGGCGAATGCGGTGACGCTGGGGGGACACGTTCTGGTGGGCGAGTGGGCGGTAGTGGGAGCTTCGACGGGGGTGCACCAGTTCTGCCGCATCGGGCGGCACGCGATTGTGGGCGGATACAGCGTGATCACGCAGGATGTGCTGCCGTTCTCCACCACGGTGAGCGAGCGGGCGAACAAGGTTTTCGGCGCCAACCGCACCGGGCTCGAACGGCGCGGCTTCTCCGCCGAGCGCATCGAAGAGCTGCAAAAAGCGCTGCGGCTGCTTACGCACGCGGGGCTGAACACTTCGCAGGCGGTGGAGCGGATTCGCGCGGAGGTGGTTTCCTCGCCGGAGCTCGAAGAACTGCTGGGGTTCATCGCGCAATCCGAGCGCGGCTTCGTGAAGTAATGCGTTACGGTCTGATCGCGGGCAATGGCCGGTTTCCGTTATTGGCGCTTGAAAACGCGCGCAAACTGGGGCATGAAGTGGTGGCCATTGGGATTGAGGAGGAAGCCTCGCGCGAGATCGAGCCGCTGGCTGCGCGCTGCTACTGGATCTCGCTGGGCGAGCTGAGCCGGCTGATCGAGATTCTGAAGAGCGAAGGCGTTACGGAAGTGATGATGACCGGCCAGGTGAAGCATGCCAAGATTTTTTCGGCGATACGGCCGGACTGGCGGCTGGTCAAGCTGCTGGCCGCGCTACCGCGCAAGAATACGGACTCGCTCATCGGCGGTGTGGCCAAGATTCTGGAAGATGAAGGCATCCGGCTGGTGGATTCGACGGCGCTGCTCAAACCGCTGTTGGCCGATGCCGGCGTCATGACGCGGCGCAAGCCCACCAAAGACGAAGAAGCGGATTTCGCATATGGGCGCGCCATCGCGCAGGCGCTCGCGGGTTGGGACATCGGGCAAAGCGTGGCCATTGCAGCGCGCGCCTGCGTGGCGGTGGAGGCGATGGAAGGCACCGACGCCATGCTGCGAAGAGCGGCATCGCTTGTGAACGGCAAGCCGCTCACGCTGGTGAAGGCCGCGACGCGGCGCCGGCATCTGCTGTTCGATGTACCGGTGGTAGGTGTAGACACGATCGCCGTGATGCGCGAAACGGGCACCACCGCGATGGCGCTGGACGCCGGGAGAACGCTGATGCTCGACCGGGAGGAGATGATTCAGCGAGCGGATGAGGCCGAAATCAGCATTGTGGGTTATGAGGCGAAAGACTAAACGCCGAGACGCCGAGACGCCGAGGACTTGAATCATGGCTGCTATCCGTGTGGCTGTTGCCGGCGTGGGCGAGTTTGGGCGGAATCATGTCCGCGTGGTGAAGCAATCGCCGCGGGCGGAACTGGTGGCTGTGGTGGATTCGAACGGCGCGCGCGCCTCCGAAGTCGCGGCGGCCAACGGCTGTCTCGCGTTCACTGACGCTCGGGAACTCGCGGGCATAGCTGACGCGGCGATTGTCGCGGTGCCGACTTCGGCGCATGCCGATGCCGGGTGTGCGCTCGTCGAAGCCGGTCTTGACGTACTGATCGAGAAGCCGATCGCCGCGGACCTGGATTCGGCGGACCGGCTCATCCAGGCGTCTGAAGCGCGCCATCGCATTTTGCAGGTCGGCCACCTGGAGCGCTTCAACCCGGCGGTGATGGCGCTCGAAAAAATCGCGCGGCTGCCGCTGTTTTTCGAAATTCACCGCATGAGCGTGTTCAGTCCACGCAGCCTGGATACTGACGTGGTGCTGGATCTGATGATTCACGATATCGACATCCTGCTCAGCCTAGTGGATCGGCAAATCGAAGAGATCCGCGCGGCGGGCATCTCGATCCTCACCGGAAAGGTGGATATCGCCAATGTCCGGTTGCAGTTTGCAGGCGGATGCATCGCCAATGTGACGGCCAGCCGGGTTTCCACCGAGAAAGTCCGCAAGCTGCGGTTGTTCCAGCCAAGCCAGTACATATCAATCGATTACAGCCGGCAGGACGCCGCGGTCTTCAGCGTGGGAGCGGACCGCCGGATTTCGTTCCAGCAGCTCCCGGTGACTCAGGGCGAGCCGCTCGCCTTGCAATTTGAGGCCTTTCTGGATGCGGTGGAAACCCGGCAAACGCCGAAACTTAACGGGCATGCCGGACGCCTAAATCTGAGGGTCGCTTTGGACATTCTTGCTAAGATTGAAGAGCACTCGCGAGTCGTCGCGCAATCGCTGGTGTCCTCATGGAAGCCGTAGAAGTCGAACAAAAGACTGAAGATCTCCACCTGCTTCTGGCCTGGGACACGGCCGGCGATCAGGCGCGATCGCGGCGGGCGGGTACGCTTTCGGTGGCGGTCCACATAGCCGTCACCATCATTCTGTTTTCTCTTCCGACCGCGGTGTTCCGGCCGCTGGAAACACACACGGTTGTGACGCCTCTGATATTCCCGTTGAAAGAGCCCACGCAGAAAGCGCCGAACACGGGAAAGATCAGCAAATCGTTCAACGTGGAGTCTCTGTTGCCGGAGCCGAAGGTACATCTGCCGCCGTCGCGGCCTTCGACGACGCAGCCACGCGCGCTTCTGCCGCCGCCCGTTCCGGTGGCGAAGCCGGTTACGCCCGCACCGATGATTGAGCCGCCGAAGATCGAAGCAGCGGTAAAGGATGCCGGCCCGAATCTGCCTCCAGGGCTGACGGCGGCCCCACCACCGCCGCCGCAGATTCAGAGCGAAGAAAAACCCAAGCTGGCGTTCGAGACGCCGGGTTCGTATTCGAACGGACCGGGGGTGATGAGGGAAGCTCCGCCTTCGACCTCGGTCGCGGACGCCATGCGCGCGCTGGCTCACCAAAGCGGAGGTGGTGTCGTGGTGGGCGATCTGGGCGCGGGTGACCTGGGGGGTCTGGGCCCCGGCATCAACCAGCCGCCCTCAGCCGGCAGGGCACAGAGCAAACTTCAGCTTTTGAGCGATCCCATGGGAGCGGATTTCCGGCCCTACCTGCTGGAGGTTCTGCAAACTGTGCGGCGCAATTGGTGGGCGGTGATGCCGGAAAGCGCCCGACTGGGGCGCCGGGGAACGGTAGCGCTGCAGTTTGCCATCGCCAAGGACGGCACCGTCACCAAGGTGGTGTTCGCCAGCAACTCGGGCGTCGACGCACTCGACCGCGCTGCGGTGTCGAGCATCAGCATGTCGAACCCCTTCCCTCCCCTGCCGACTGATTATCGCGGCAACGTCATCCGGTTGCAGCTTACCTACGCCTACAACAACGCGCGGTGAGCGGGCCGCTCCGCGTGACTGGTCATGAGCCGGCTTCCGCATCCAGACACCGCTCCAGCGCCAGGCACGCGCGCATATGAGCGGCGAACAAGTGGACGTTCGGCTCCTGGAACATGCTGTCGTGTCCGCCGGGAATGTCATAGACGTCGAACCGGCCTTTCACCACGTCACGCCACCCGGCCTGTAAGTCCCAGTGGCGGCCATCCGGCCTTTCCATTGACTGGAAAATGGCGACGCGCCCCGTATATGGCGCCGGATCATAGCGCGCCGATGCCGTGCTCAGAATATGCTCCAGCTCATCCACGCTATGGCCCCCACGCCCGAAACAGTGATTGACCCGCGCCTGAATGCCATGCATCCGGTACCGCAACACTCTGATGCGGTCACGGACATAGCGCGGAATTTCGCTGGTGCTCGAACGCAGCAGGTGCACCATGTGATACTCCAGCCGTTGCATTCTCATGGCGGCTCTGGCCGTGGCTGGAAGGTTCCGGCAATACCACGGATTTTCGCTGTCAACCAGAGTGAGGAGAGCAATCTCATCGCCTCGCGCCGTTAACTGCCGCGCTGTCTCATAGGCCAGCGGCCCATAGCGGCACCATCCGCCGAGATAATACGGACCCTGCGGCTCCAGTTCACTGATTCGCTGTGCGACCTGCGCCGCGATATCTTCCAGCCGGTAGGGGCGCGGAAGCTGTGTGGGATCGAGGAGTCCCAGGTCCAAGCCCAGAAACCGCAGACCGGTGCTGACCAGCCGGACGAGTGGAAGAAATGAGGGCCCCGCACCGAGACAAAGGAATGGCGGGCCGGAACCTCCTGCCTGAATGGGAACGACTCCCGGCGCCGGAGGCATGGCAGGCTGATCCCGCAGAACACGCGCCAACTGCTCGATGGTCAACGTTTGAAACACGGTCGACATGGGAAGGCGTGTGCCGGCCGTATCTTCAATGCGGCGGAGCAATCGTGCTACTAGCAACGAATCTCCCCCCAGGTCAAGGAAGCTTTTTTGCGTGTTCACCGGACCTCTTCCCAGCAGCTCTTCAAAAATGCCGGCCACAGTCCGTTCCATGGCGTCCCGCGGAGCGGGCAGATCGCCGGTGGTTGCGGAGAGCTCCAGTTCAGACAGCCCGCGATAATCCACTTTCCCGTTGGGAAGCCGCGGGAGCGCCTCCAGAAAAGTGAGTCGCGTCGGCACCATGTAATCCGGCAGGGTGGCGCGGAGAAAGGCGCGCAACGCCTCCGGTTGGGCGGGGTTCTCGGGCGTGGTGACGACATAAGCCGCCAGATGCTTGTAACCCCCATGCTGCTCGTTCAGCATGGTGACCGCTTCTTTGACTCCCGGATGCCGTTGGAGCACGGCGCTGATCTCATCCAGCTCGATGCGAAAACCGCGCAGCTTGACCTGATGATCCAGCCGTCCCAGAAATTCGAAATTGCCGTCGGGACGATGGCGCGCGCGGTCGCCAGTGCGATAGAGGCGCCGGCCGTGGGTGCGATCGAAAGGATGAGGGATAAATTTTTGCGTGGTCAGCCCGGGCAGGTTGAGGTAACCGAGCGCCAGCCCTTCTCCTCCGATGTACAGCTCTCCGGCCACGCCCGCGGGCGCCGGGCGCCACTGCTCATCGAGCACGTGGAATTGCGTGTTGGCGAGCGGACGCCCGATGGGCACGATGTCTTCCCTGCCCATGACCCGATAGGCGGACGACCAGACCGTGGTCTCGGTCGGGCCGTAGGCGTTCCACACTGCTTTGACTTTTTCTCCCAGCCGGGCGGCGAGCCCGCTGGCGAGCGTTTCGCCGCCGCACACCGCCGTAAGCCGGCGGCTCCCCGGCCATCCGGAGTCGAGCAGAAGCTGCCAGGCGGAAGGCGTGGCTTGCATGACGGTGGCGCCGGCACGCGCAATTTCATTCGCCATCGCGACGCCATCACGGCATGCGAAGGCCGGCGCCACCACCACCGAGGCGCCACATGCCAGCGGCATCCAAACATCCAGCACGTGGACATCGAACGAAAGGCTGCTGACCGAAAGCACCACATCGCTCGCGTCCAGGCCGATCTTGGCGCTCATGGCGTGAGCGGCATTCACCACGCTGCCGTGCGCAATCTCGACACCCTTGGGCCAACCCGCCGACCCCGACGTGTACATGACGTAGGCGCGATCGCGGCTGCGCGCGCGGCCGGTCAAATCGGCTGTCTCCTCGCGGCGGATCGCCGGCCATTCGCGATCCAGCAGAAGCGTGAGGCCGCCATAACCGGCGAAGCGGTCAAGGAGCGGCGATGCCGTTAGCAGCAGGGGCGCTCCGCAGTCCGCCAGCATCCACGCCAGCCGGTCGCGGGGATAGCCGGGATCGAGCGGCACGTAAGCCGCCCCGGCTTTGAGGATGCCCAGGATCCCCACGATCATTTCCAATGACCGCTCGACTGCGATGCCCACCAGACTCCCCGGCAAGACGCCGCGAGCGCGCAGATACCGCGCCACCTGATTGGCGTGCCGATTCAATTCGCGATACGGCAACTTTTGCGCAACGAACGAGACCGCGATGGCGCGCGGCGTTTTCGAAGCCTGTCGTTCAAATAGTTGTGGGAGGGTCCGGTCCTCTAAGTTTGCGTAGCTGGATGGATTGCACGGCACCCGGATTTGACAGACGGCTGGAATTCACTGCCGGGCAGACTCCCGCGGCAGCCAGACCGCAATTTTCTGAAGATTCACTCAGATAGTGCCGAGGGCGAGGGAGATTCTCATCGCGATCGCGCCCCGGCGATGCCTCTAAGCCTTCAGCCAACGGTCAAACCAGGCGAATGCTTCCTTTTGCATCTCCAGGTCGAACTTGTGCGGGCCGTCGTAGAAGCTGGCGCGGTAACGTTCCGGGGCACCAGCTTTTTTGTAAACCGCGGTGAGAATCCGGTCGGCACGCTCCATTTCCGGCATGGTGAATAGATCGTCCTGACGGTTGTTCAGCACCAGCACCGGATTCGGCGCGCCTAATCCGAGAATTTCCGGATAATCCAAATCCCGCGGCAGTCCGGGCACATAGCACATCCAGGTGTGGGTGAAACTTTTGTTGAGCAGATAATCGCGCCAGGTGGTCATCATGCCGACGCAGCAGGAACAGCGAATTCGCTCATCGGCGCCGGTGAGCATCACCGTGCGCAGGCCGCCGCCGGAAAGCCCGGCGCAGCCGAGCCGGTTCGCGTCCACATCCGGCCGCGAGGCGAGGTAATCGAGCGCGCGCTGGTCGTCGAAAATAAACACGCCGGGCCAGGTCATGCCGGCGCTGAAGAGGCTCTTGGCGATGATGTGCTCGTGATTGGCGGCGAAGTGATTGTAGTGCTCGATCTCGTCTTCCGATTCCGGGTTCACTTCCGCGAGGCCATTGCGAATGCTTTCCGGCAGATCCGCGACACGCATGCGGCGGCTTCCGAAGGTGAAAGTATCGTGAACCAGCACGACATAGCCGCGGCGTGCCAGTTCGTTGGCCCACGCTGCGCCGCCATAGTATTGCTGCTGGTGTCGCACTACAGCCGGATGCAGATCCTTCGATATGCGCGTGATCTTGCGCAGGCCGAGGTACTTGTTTCCGCCGTGGTCGTGGAGTCCAACCACACCCGGCAACTTCCCCCGCGCCGCGGCGGGCTTGAGCACCACCGCCTCAGTGGGAGGCCCGTAGGGCAGTTGCCACTGCAAATGTTCGATGGCGAGGCCGTCGAACTCGAGTTGGTGCTGCAAAACGGCAACCGGTGTGGCGGCGCCGCCCGGACCCAGCAGCAACTCACGGAAGCGCGCGCGCGCCACCGCGCGCCAGGCGTCGACGCCGCTGAACATGAACTGGCGGAAAGATAATCGCGGCGGGTCGGCGAGCGACTGCGCGGCCCACTCGCCGTACGCGCCCAGCATGTTCGGAGGCATGGTTCACATCATTACCGAGCCACGCCAGGTTTGCAACCGGAGGAAGGAATCTAGCCGCCGAAACACTTCCGGACTTCGGGAATGAGGTGGGCAGCGAGTCCGACGGCATCGGGGATCGCGCCCGGACGATCTGCAAAAGTCAGCCGCACGATGGAGCCGGCCGTAGCGCCATCTAAGATGGTATTCCGAATGAGCAGCACTTTGCCGAGGTACTCATTGGCCACGATGCCGGAACGGGACTGGTACCAGTAAAGCACCGTCAAGCGCTCGAGATCTTTTTGCACCACGTAGCGATTGATGGTGTAGCGCTGGTCACCAACGGTTACCAGTTCGCTCGAGCGGGGACCCATCTCCCATCCGTTCCCCGGCAGGCAATTGCGCGGCGAATGCATGTTCTCGCCGGCGTGCTGCTCGGCATAAAAGGCAATAAACAGATCAATGGCGTTGCCGCCCCGCTGATAAACACGCGAAAGAAAGCTCGTGGCCTTCAGCACGCCTTGCACTTCGTCGGAGAGATCCGCCCCCTGTGTGCCGGACCAGCCGTCGATCACGGTCGGGATAGTGTCCAAGGATTGTGCCAGCGGCTGAGGCTTGCGCCGGGCCGCCAGGTTGGTAGCGGTCAAAGTGCCGGCGAGCATGGACACCGTCAGGACCAGACACCACGCACTGGTTCGGGATACTTGAGGCATAACTAATCCATCCACCTGTGGAGCAACTTGGCGAGCAAGACTACGATACCGAATCCAGCCAGAAAAACCAGCCAGCCGGAGAACGAATGATAGTAACCGAGAGCGTAATGCTGGTTGTACTCCGCGATGAGCGCGGTTCCGGTGACGCGCAGCACGTTCATGCCGATGGCCACCGGGACCGACAACAACACCAGCAGCACGCGGGTCCGTACGCGCTTGTCTATCAGGAACCCGACCAGCAGTGCCGCGGTCACAAGAGAAGTCAGCGAGCGCAAACCGCTGCATGCTTCTGCCACGCCGAGCGAGATGCCCGCGAGATGGATCACATTGCCATCCTGATAAACAGCTATACCCAGCGCCTGCACCAGGCTGCCGGATACCGAGGAAGCCAGCAGTTGCAGGGGGGCGGCGAGCGCGTTATACACCAACTGGGGCAGCGGAACCATGGTCAGCAGCAGCACCAGCGGGAACAGCAGCGTGCGAAACCGACGGGAACCCCAAAAGGTCCAGATCAAGCCGGCCACCAGCAGCACGAATGAAGCGCGCGACAGGAAGAACTCGGCGCCCAGGGTGCCCACCAACAACATCACACAGGCAGAGAAGATAAGCCAAAGGCCGCGAAAGTCTGGAAATGCAGGCTGGGCGAGTGTCAAATCACGTTGCAGCCAGGCAATATACAAAGCGACCGGAGGAATGAGCATGCCGTACGAGAAGGCCGGATCGTCCCACCAGTCCTTAGCCATCTCGGGCAGGACACGGAAATACATCAAAACCATCAGCCCGGCGACCAGTACGGCGCTGATCCAAAACCACCGGCTGCCCCCTGACGGCGGCGCGAGCTGATGGTTTCCGCGGGCGTCAGCGATTATTGCGGTATCCATTCATCAAAGTGACAAAACCCACACAATGGCAATTCGGTTGCCAACACGAGCCTATCAACCGGCTCACCAACCAAACGGCGGTTCTTTCTACTATAAGAAAAATCGGACGGGTTGCGAAGAGAAAAAAAATCGGACAAGTTCCCAAAGAACCGATCGGTGGGAGGCTAGACCTAATGAATTGAATGAGCTACACTTGGTGCCCGAATTGCGAAGCTTTAGTGGTGACGGCTGGGGTTCTGTGACTTATTCAAATTGCGGCAGTTAAGTGGATTTGAGACGGATTCACCATGAACCAAGTGCGTCGCGTGGCGTCCCAGAGTCTGGGACAGGAATCCGACAGATTTGGACCGCGGCGTGGCACCGGCCCCCTTGGCCGCAGCTAACTAATAGAAAAACAAGGGAAACGTCATTTGGACTCTGGGTTGCGTACGGAGGAACTGCAACAAAATGTTGACAAGCAGACAAAACTCTCCCCAACGATTCTCAGGCACAGGTACATCGACTGGTCAGCCGCAGATTCACCCTCTGTCGATCGCCCGGATGATGTCGAAGCATAAGTTGCAGATCGTGCTGGTCTGGCTGGTCTTGAGCGGTATTGGAGTCGGCATCGTTTACCGTTTGCCACCGGTTTACCGAGCAGAAGCGATCGTTCTGGTGGATTCACAAAAGATACCGGAAAAGTATGTCATGCCCACGGTGAGCGCGGCGATTGAAGACCGTGTCATGACCCTAACGAAGGAAATCCTGGCGTATGACTCCCTGCAAACGATCATAGACAAATTCGGCCTTTACAGTGAACAGCGCAAGAGCCTTTCGCAAGAGGAAGTTTTCGACTTGATGTTGAAGGACACGCAGGTAGAACTGGAAAAGGGCTGGACGCGGGACCGGCCGGGGGCGTTCCGGATCAGTTATGAGGGATCAAATCCACAGGTGGTGGCGGACGTAGCGAACGAAATCGCCTCGACGTTCATCCGGAAGAATACGTTGCAACGTGAGGAACACGCCAAAATGACGGCGGAGTTCCTGACGGGGCAGCTGAACGACGCCAAGACCGCCCTGGACCAGCAGGAGAAGCTAGTCAGCGAGTACAAGCTCAAGCACAACGGAGAGTTGCCTGAACAGGAAGGCTCTCTGGGCGGCCTGCTGAGCCGATTACAGTTACAAATGCAAGGAAACCAGGATGCCATCGACCGGGCGCAACAGCAAAAGATCATGCTGGAAAACTCGATCAACAGCGCTGAATCTTCACTGGCGAGCCTGACGTTGGTGGCAGAGCAGTCGGCTGCCGCGGCCCGGCAGCCCCGAAGCGATCCCGCGACCGTACCCCAAAAGGAATCGGAAGCGTTACAGGCGCGGCTGGATGTTTTGCGCGTGCGGTATAGTGACGACTATCCGGAGGTCAAGCGGCTGCGCGCGGAAATTGCGGAACTGCGGGCATCAGAAAGCCGGGCGGATGCGGCGAAGGATTCGAAGCCGGCAGCGCAACCGGGCGGAGCAGAGCCGGCTGCTGCCAAGTCCGAGGCACCCGCAGCCGCAAAACTATCGGAAGAAGACGCCGACCGAGTCCTTAAAGAGAAGGAACGGCTGGCGAACCTGAAGTCTTCCCTGGCAGTGACCAACCGGGAACTGGAGTTTCGCAATGCGGAACACCAGAAAATCCTGGATAATATTCGCGTTTACGAAGCGAGGCTGGAGCAGCTTCCTGTGCGCGAACAAGAGATGGCCAAAATCACGCGCGATTACGAGATCTCCAAGGAGAACTACAAGTCATTACTCGACAAGAAGATTTCCGCAGACATGGCGGAGAGCATGGAGGATCAACAGCAGGCGGAGAAGTTCACGCTGGTGCAGGCAGCGCTGGCGCCGCAAGTTCCGTCCAAGCCGGTTCGCCCCCTTTGGATCAGCGTGGGGTGCGTGGTTGGTCTCATCGTGAGCCTGATCATCGCCGCCTTTAGAGAAATCCGCCGGGGAGCATTCCTTGGCGAATGGGAACTTCCAGCGGGAGCGGTTGTGCTGGGGCGCGTGCCATGGATCGCCATCGAGGAGGGTGCATTCGATACCGGATCCGATGGAGGAACCGGAGGCTGGCTGCACCGGAACCGGCGTCTGGCGCTGGTGTTTTCCCTGGTGATCACGCTGGCATGCGGGATCGCGGCCGTTTTCTATCAAGGCTGGATGAAATTCTGACATGTATCAACGTTTCTTTGGGTTGACAAAAGAACCGTTCGCGATGACGCCGGATCCGGCGTTTTTGTTTCTGACCGGCGCCCATCGCGAGGCGCTCGCGGGTCTGTCCTACGCCATTATGGGCGGCAAGGGATTTGTAGTGCTGACCGGGGACGCCGGAACCGGCAAGACTACGCTGCTGACCAAGATGCTGCGGTCGATTCCGCCCAGCCGGGCGAGCTTCAGCGTGGTTCTGAACCCCATGTTGAATCCCGACGAATTCCTGGAAATGGCGCTGCTGGATTTCGGCATTCCGCATGTACCTGCCAGCAAGACGCAGCGCCTGATCCTGCTGCGGGAATTTCTGAGCGAGTCACGCAAGCAGGGTAAGATTTCGGTGCTGATTGTAGACGAGGCGCACAAACTGGCGCCATCGGTACTCGAAGAAATCCGGCTGCTGAGCAACTTCGAGCTGGCGGACACCAAGCTGCTGCAGATCGTAATGGCAGGGCAAAACGAGCTGGCCGCCATTCTGAACCGCGAAGATCTCCGCCAGCTCAAACAACGAATTTCCGTGCGGCTGACGCTGGCGGCGTTATCGCGAACCGATGTCGAGCATTACATCCGGCACCGCTGGACAAAGGCCGGCGGCGAGACGCATCCTTTCAGCCCGGAGGCGGTGGGGCAGATCGCGCGCTGGTCAACGGGAATCCCGCGGCTGGTCAACGTGCTCTGCGATAACGCACTGGTGCTGGCTTTCGGAGAAGGAGCCGCGGTAGTGACGGCCAAGCACGTGGCCGAAGTGGCCTCCGATCTGGAACTGAGGGAGCACCACCCGGGCCCAAGAGCCGGCTCACCGGTGAACGGGGCGAAGGCGCCCAAGGGCGCAGACGGAATGGCGAACGTACACGCGGCCGTCGGGACCTTTCCCAGCATCGAGCGGCGCATGCCCGAACCAGCCGCACCTTCGCGGCTGGCACGATTAGCAACAAAACTCCGCTTAGGGGAGGCCAGGCAAAGCTGACATGAGCAAAATCTTTGAAGCTCTGCGCAAGTCGCAAGGGGAAATGGCGGATCTGGCTCTGACGATGGTGACACCGGAAGGCGGCAGTGCCGAGCCCGCCGCTGTCGAATCGCAAGAGGAGGCCGGGACGCTAGACGAACTGGCGCTGCCGGATGACGCGACCGGCGAGGAGCCGGGAGTCAGCCAGGAGGCGCGGCAGGCAACCTTGGGCGGCCAGGCTGCGCCGGCGGGTGAATGGCGCACACTACCCGTGCGCATCCGGGCAGACGCGCCCATCCTCCCGTTCCAGGCAGGCCACTCGCGCGAGGGCGAGCAATACAGGATCGCACGCACGAAAATTATTCAACATCCGAATCAACCGCGATTAATCGTGGTGTCGAGCGCCGGGCCCGGGGACGGAAAAACCGTGAACGCGATCAACCTCGCCGGCGCATTGGCGTTGAAGAGTGACTCGCAAGTGATGCTGGTGGAGGCGGACCTGCGGCGCCCGTGCATGGCGTCGCTATTCGGCCTGCCGGCACAACCGGGACTATCGGAATACCTGGCCGGCAAGTGCGCTTTCGACGACATGATTATCCGCGTCGAGCAGTTTCCGAATCTGTCGATCGTGCCGGCCGGCAAAGTCGGCGCCAACCCGACCGAACTTCTGGATTCGCCGCGGTGGTCGGCAGCATGCCAGGAGTTCCGTGGGCGAAACCGGTTCGTGATTTTTGACGCCCCTCCCATTGGGGCGCTTGCCGATTACGATCTGATCGAGGCGAATTGTGATGGTGTGGTTTTCGTGGTACGGCCCGACTGCACGAATCGCCAGGCGTGCCTGGAGAGCCTGGCGAATATTCCCAAAGACAAGTTGATCGGTGTGCTCATAAACTGCGTACAAGACTGGCTCCTGTGGAAGACCCGGGACGGCTACTACCACGCGACGAACTAGCGGCAGATTTTTTGGTTGTATTTCCGGGACCGCACACCCCGTGCGATCGGCGGAAGATGCTTTCTCAAGAACCACTTACGAGGGTTTCTGTAAGTGAAAGGGCGGAGCGTTGTCGGAAATCACAGTTTGGAGCAGTACCCTCCATGGAACTGACGCGGGTGCCGTATGTATCCTAACCTGAAACTGCAATTATGGAAGACCGGCATCCGCCAGAACCGTCTGGCACAGAGCCTCGGACTGGATCAGACCATGCTGAGCAAGATCATCAACGGCTTCCGTGAGCCGAGCCCGCAATTGCGCGAAAGAATCGCCGAGTTGTTGCAGAGCGACGTGAACTGGCTGTTCGAACGGGCAGACTCTCCGCGCGGTCTGGCGGGCGCATCGGGTCCTTCGAACGGGCAGCATTGAGAGCACCCGCGCAGAAAGATTACGCGTAGAACGACCGGATGGTCTCGGAGACGTACTCGACATCGTCGGCGGACACCTCCGGGTTGACCGGCAGCGCCAGCACCTCACTCGACGCGCGTTCGCTTGCCGGGAAGTCTCCCGGCTGATACCCCAGAGCGGCAAAACACTTCTGCAAATGCAGCGGCAACGGGTAGTATATTTCCGTGCCGATGCCGTGCTCCCTCAGATACGCCTGTAACTTGTCGCGTTGGGGGCAGCGGATGACGAACTGGTTGTAGATATGCCGCGTCTGATAGGACGCCGCAGCCGGAGGCGTAACTGGAGTTCCGGCCGCCGATAGCAGCTTGCGGTACAAGTCCGCATTCTGCTGGCGGCGGGCGGTCCAGCGGTCGAGATAGCGGAATTTCACTCGCAACACGGCGGCTTGCAGAGCGTCCAGACGGGAATTGATACCGGCCCACTTGTGGATGTACTTGCCGGTTCGGCCATCGATGCGAAGCGCCTGCAACCGCTGGGCACGTTTCGGGTCACTGGTGGTGAGCATGCCGCCATCGCCATATGCGCCCAGGTTCTTGCTGGGATAAAAACTGAAGCAGCCTACGCCGGCGATGCTGCCGGCGCGACGGCGCTTGTATTCCGATCCGATGGATTGCGCCGCGTCCTCGATCACCTGAAGGCCATACCGCGCCGACAGTTCCATCAGCGGATCCATATCCGCACACCCTCCGAAAAGATGCACCGGAATCACGGCGCGGGCCCGGGGGTGGGACCGGAGCACGTCTTCCACCCGGTTCATGTCCATGTTGAAGGTCGCAGGCTCGATATCCACAAACACGGGTTTGGCGCCTTGCCGTGCAATAGCGCCGGCCGTCGCAAAAAAGGTGAAAGGTACCGTGATCACTTCATCTCCCGGCTGAATTTCCAGCGCCATCAGCGCTAAAGCCAGAGCGTCAGAGCCGGAAGCGCAGCCGACTGCGTATTTCGCCCCGCAGTACGGCGCCAGCTCCTCCTCGAGTTTCTGTACCTCCTCGCCCAGGATAAATTTCTGGGAATCGACCACGCGCATCATCGCGCCCACCACTTCATCACGGATTTTGGCGTGCTGCGCCCTGAGGTCGAGTAGCGGGATCTGCCGTTGGCTGATCGTGATCATCTGTTGGAGGCCTCTATCAGCTCCATACCGCGCGCTGTCCTCTCACTCTGTTTTACAAACTGGATGGCCACGCCGCAAGCGCATACCGGTCTGGTTGAGACGTCCACGCGGAAGGCAGGGCGTTTGCCGCGATTTTAGCCACTGTGCAACAATGTCGATCATGACGGCTCTCCACCATGTTGATGCTTAGTTATCACGAGATCACGGCAACCCAAACCCCGTATCGTTATAGTGTTAGCGAGGATCGCTTTGCCGGCCAGGTTCGTCTCGCGGCACAGCACGGAGGCGTACGCTTCACCTTCGATGACGGCCATATTTCTCAGTTCCAGTATGGCCTGCCGGCACTCGAAGCATACGGCGCCAAGGGTACGTTTTTCGTCACCGCTGGTTGGACGGGAACGCCGCGCATGATGGATTGGCCGGAATTGCGGGAATTGACCAAGCTAGGCCACGAGGTCCAGGCGCACGGATGGCAGCACAGGTTCATGACGGAGTGCTCTCCAGCCGAACTCGACCAGGAGCTGCGACAACCCCGCGAGACGCTCGAGGACCGGCTGGGAGTTCCGGTTGACGCCCTTTCCCTGCCCCATGGCCGCTGGAATCCTCGCGTGTTAAGTCGTTGTCAGGAATTGGGTTACAAGCGGGTCTTCGGGTCCTATCCATGGTTTGGGAGACGGGAACGGTCACGCTACCCCGGCCTGGAGCTGATCGGCCGGTGCAACATTGTACGCGATACCAGCGACGAGGCCTTCGCCCGCATGCTCCAGCAGGGTATAGACCGCCAGTGGCTCCCGCGCATACGGGGCACCATCTCCGCCGCATTGCGCAACAGCTTGGGTGACCGCACGTACCACCGGCTTTGGTGCCTGTTTGCCCGGCGGGATGCGGCCGATCTGCCGCGTGAGTATGAAACGGCTACGGAACCGAAAGGCGGCACGCGGCTGTGATCCCGATCCTACTGGCCTTCGTGTTCTGGTTCTCGATCGCGCTAATCCTTTACACCTATGTGGGGTATCCACTCATCATAGGATTGATTTCCCGATTTTTCCCCATACCAAAGCGGGACTTATTCTACGAGCCGACAGTCTCGATGCTGATCGCCGCATACAACGAAGAACAGGAGATTGAGCGCAAGATTCGCGACACTTTGGCTCTGGACTACCCGCCCGATAAGTTGGAGATCGTGATCGTCTCCGACGGCTCGACGGATCGCACCGATGAGATCGTTCAATCGCTGGCCCCGATTGCGGGACCGCGGCTCCAGTTTTACAGGAAGCCGCGGGGCGGCAAGACGGCGGCGCTCAATTTGGGAATCCCCAAGTGTAAGGGCGAGATCATCGTCTTCTCCGACGTGACCTCGCACTATGAAGCTGGGGCCATCCGCGAATTGGTTTCGTACCACATCACACCGGGCGTTGCCGGAGTCACGGGGATTTGCCGATTTCACGATGCGAGCAAAGAACCGGTCGGCCCCGGCCTAGGGCAAAGAATGTACGGCGGATATGAGCAGTCGATCCGGGTGTTCCAAAGCCGTATCCGGACAACCACGGCTTCTGCCGGACCGATTCATTCGGTTCGGCGCAGCCTGTACGCTCCACTTCCGGACGATGCCTGTATGGACATGATGCTGCCCATCGCGTTGGTTCGACGAGGATACCGTGTGCTCTGTGCGCCCGGGGCAAACGCGCACGAGTATGCCACCAGATCGGTCCGCCAGGAGTATCGGATGCGGGTACGGGTGGCGTCGCACGGGGTGAAAGGATTGCTGGATGCGGTGGACTTACTGGGATGCAGCCGGGGCCCCTGGATTGCGCTCCAGCTCTTCTCGCATAAGCTTTTGAGATACCTTCTTCCCTTGTTTCTGTTGGCATTGTTGGTCAGCAACGCGTGCATGATTCCATTCTTTTGGTGGGCGCGGTATGCGTTTCTGGCCCAGGCGGCATTCTATGGAACAGCCCTGATTGCGCTCTACCTGCCGGAGCATCGGGTACACAAGGTGCTGACGCTGCCTTTGTATTTCTGCATCGGCAACAGCGCTCTGCTGGTGAGTGTTCTGGACTTTTGCCGCGGCAACAAATACGTTCTGTGGAACACGGAACGAGCCTGACGGCACCGGTTTCCGATACGGGCCGGGGGCGCTATCTGGATCTGGTCAGCAGGCGCCGCATACTCCGCGAAACAGGTCCAGATATTCCCGTGTCATTCTATCCGCCGAGTACCTGGCCTTAACCAGGTCCTGCCCACTGCCGGCCAGCCGCGCGGCTCGAGCCGGATCCTGCAACAACTCGACGATGGCCTGAGCCAAGCCCTGCGGATCGGCGCTCTTGAGCAGAATGCCGGTTTCGTTATGACGGACCACCGCAGGAACTCCTCCCACGTCGGTAGCCACCACCGGCCGCTTCATCGCCATGGCTTCGATCAGGGTCATGGGAAGTCCTTCGTTCAACGATGGCAGGACGACCACATCGAGCGAGCGATACACTCCCGCCATGTCCGTACGGAAGCCTGGGAAACGCACGCTTTTATCGATCCCCAGCGTCCGCACGAGGTCGTCCAGTTCCCGGCGTTGCGGGCCATCGCCCACAATCACAAAGATCACGTCGGGAAGTTGGTTTAGAACTTTCTGAGCGGCGGCCAGCAACTGCTGTGGCCCCTTTTCCGGGTGCAGCCGTCCAACCATGCCGACGGTTCGGGCATTTCCTAAAGACAGGTCGCGCCGCAGCGTGGCTTCGGCGTTTTCCGGGAAATCCCCCAAATCGATGCCGTTCAGAATGACCGAGACCTTCCGTTGCGGAACGCCGGCCTGTGCGAGGAAGGCTCTGATGGGATCCGATACCGCCACCACGCGGTCGAAGGTTCGCAAAACCTGGTAATCGAGCTTGTCGTAGAGCTTCAGGGTCCATTCCTGGTTGGGCTCGGCGGTGCCGTGGTGATAGGTGGCGACGAGCGGGATGCCCAAACCCCAACAGGCCAAACGAGCGTAAAGGTCGGTTTTGTAGCCGTGGGTGTGGACCACGCTCGCTCGCATCTCCCGGATGCGTCTCCGGAGAGTGCGCACGGCGCCCAGGTCCACTCTGCCCGCGCACGGCACCTCGAATACGGCTACGCCAGCCTCGCCGGCCCTTTCGGCCACCTCGTGGGCCGCGCCGTGCGTTGCGGAAAAGATTCCGGTCGATACGTCGACCCCGGCCTTTTGCAGGTATTTGGCCAGCGTCACCAGAACGCGCTCCGCCCCGTAGTAACCGGTGGGGCTGATCAGTTCGAGGACTCTCATGGGCGCAGGTTTGAGGGCAAGCCCGCCGGCGGCACATGGATGAATTGTCGGGTCAGGAAAACCGTTCCTTGGCAGCGCATTGCAGGGCCAGAATGAAATCGTTCATGGTGGGCGCGACCACCGGGTCCGAGAGCAGGCCTAAGCGGGCCAACCACCGGCCATGCTTCTCCTTCTTTCGTCCGGGAATGATCACCAGCGGCAGCCGCCGCGCGAGGATTGCCGTGAGCGCGCCGCCAACCCAACGCCAGCGACTTTCCGCCACCCGGACCGAGACCCGGGGCGAGATGAGGGTCTCGGCTTGCCCTGCAAATGGGGCCCGCATGTGCACCTCGAACTGCGCACCGGGGAAGAAGTCGAGCAGGAACTGCATGTCCTGGGCCCAGTGGCCCATGGGCACCGCCAGCAGAATACCGATAGCCGGGGCGGACCGGTTGCGCCGCAACCAGGGTGCGACGTCTCGCGCGACGCGGTAAACGGACTCTTTCACCGCGGAGGTGGCGAGCATGTCGATGCTTTCTGTGGGGGCGGCCGCCAGTCGATACCATAACTCGCTATAACTCTCGGGCGGCCCGCCCAGGGCCTTCGCACAGGCCTCTACTCTCCGCTGAATAATCTCTGTCTTCCACTGGGATGCATAGATGGAAAGCAGGTGCCGTTTCTCCGGCATGACGGCCGTGATGTCCATGCGTTCCTCCTCCAGCGTGGCCCCAATGCCCCGGAGCGCTTGCACCAAAGCGGGTGTGTGCGCCCGATGGTCTCCCGCGTAGGGCACGTCCTGAAAGAACCGGCAGACGCATTGCTCGACAATCTTGGGATTGGCCCGCAGAACGTTGAGGCAGGCATGGCGGGTCAACTGATGGTCGACGTGCATGCCGACGCCCAAGGGCATCCAGATCTCCTGCGGCTCGAAATCGGCGATTGCCTTGGCTAAGGTAGAGGTCCACCGCTCCAACTCGTCGCGCCCGGCAGAATGTTCCAAGTACATGTAGATGGCATCCTTGTGCCGCCGGAACCAGTCGAGGGTCCAATTCTGAGGGTGGTAACGCAAAGAGGCCTCGGTTAGCCCGAGGGGAATGTGGCGTCCCCACAGCAACCGCGCTACGAGCTGGGACTCGGCCTTGCGAAGATCCGAGACGGTTTGGATATCGAAGAAGTCACGGTCGATTCCCCGATAGGAAGTGGCGATGCTCCGGGTGGCGATCGTGACGATGAGGAATTCGCATTCGGCCCGCCGCTGCAACATCACACCGCCAACGCTCAAGGCAGCGTCGTCCATATGCGGTTCGATAACCATGACGCGCCGCCGTTTCCCAGGCGGGACCGGCAGCACCATTTCGGCCACCTCAAGCGTCAGGAGGCGGCGTATGCCTTCATCCGCCGACTCTCCCAGGCGCGCCTGGAGCACCCCGACAGACTCCTCTTTCTCCAATGCGTTCCACAAGAGCTGTTCAGCCTGGCTCAAAACCGCAAAGGGCCGCTGGGAGATCAGGAAAAACAACGCGTCTCCCCGCAACACAAAGTGGGGGCGGCGGATGACCACAGCATCGCTGGGGAGCGCAGGTGTTGCGGGTGTTGGTTTGGCGTCTGTGGTGCTCATCGTCTTCTCGCGCAGTTTGCGGTTCCAGTATGCATCTGGTTGCCCGGTTTTAGCCGCCTGGACGCTGCATGCGCCAAGCCAGGTCGCGCAAGCTGGCACCATCAGCGGGAATCCTCGGCAGCTCGAAAAGTGCAGGCGCATCCGGCACCCAACCCACGCGCGTTGTGACGGCCGACGCGAAATGCTTTCCCACGCAGTCACGGACGTCGACACTATAGGCGCCATCCGGGTAACAAAAATGCTTCACAGGACGGCCCAGTTCGCGTTCCAACCAGGTACGACAGCCGCCGACTTCATTCTCCAGAACTTCGGCGGGGAGCCCGGTCAGAATCTCATGGTTGGTCGAGTGAGCGCCAACGGCGATGAGCCGGGGATCGAGAGACTTAAGCTCTTCCCAACTCATGACGTCGTACTTCAGTTGATCCACCGCAGTGGGCTGAAAGGCGGGTGTCAGATCCCGGATGCGCTGAGCAGCATTGAGGCGCGCGGCGTATGGCAAATACTTGAGATGCCGGATGGTGGCTTCCACGGCGCCATCTGTTGCACCAATTTCCTCACCGAACTGATGGCGTGTTCCCTCATCGAGGATCTTGAGGCGAGCACGGCATTCGTGATTCCAGAGCCAGCGCCCGGAATCGATCAATCCCGGGCACACAAAAAATGTAGCAGGCGCCTGAAATTCCTTTAACAGGGGATAGGCGACGGTCAAGTTATTTCTGAGGCCGTCATCAAAGGTCAATGCAACCTTGGGCCTGCGATCGCTACGTTTCGTTTCTGCGCTCCAGATTTCCTCCAAAGGCACGATCCTGAAGTGGCGCGAAAGGAAATCTAGATTCGCCCGAAGCAGGCGAATGCCCTGTGGATCGCCGTCGACCCCATGCAGCATCAGAATTCGAGGTTGGCGGAGCACGTTGGACAACAGTTTCGTGGCGATGTTGGAACCGACCACTTGTCTGGCAAGATGCGAAAACACGAGGCGAACGGGCTTCATCCGCTAAGTTGAGGCTTCGACGAACTCAACCAGACCCAATTCGCGAAAGTACAAGAAAGCGACACGCCGCCCCTCGAATGCGACTGCGGGTGCAACCGGGGCTGTGAGAATGGCGCCATGGTTGACGGCATCCTGAACTGCCGCGTCAATATCGTCGAGTTGGTAGCAAAGGTGATTCAGGCCTCCCCCTTTTCGGAGAGCGCCCGCGATGGGGGAATCCTCACAAGCGGCCTCGATCAATTCCAGGCGGCTACCGTGCCCGTCGCGCCAGAATTGGATACGAACTTTCTGGATGGGATCGTAGAAAACGGGTGAATCCACGGTCAGTCCCAGATGGGTAGCGTAGGCCGCCCCGCCTGCGGCGAGGTCTTTTACCACGATGCCGACGTGGTCGAGTTTCACAGGCGGCATAGTAAGCTTCAGACCGTAACACCCATGGCCTGTAGCTCTTTTTGTAAATGATTGACAGACTTGAGGTTAGGAATCACCTCCGGACGGAATTGAACGCCGAATTCAACTTCCACCGCCAGCACCGCCTGCAGGTGGCCGTAAGAATCCCAGGCCTCGATGCTGCCCTGGGCAAGATCGGGCGTTACCTGTTCCAGAGGGATGTCGAAGACGTCAGCCAGCACTGAGCGCAGCCGTTCGGGGGTGGTTGGGGACTCTGGGGGGTGCATGCAATCCAAACTGAATATTATACCTTGAGTCAGCTGCCGCCCCGCTAATTCACTGCCCGGAACCGGCAATGGCAATCCAATGCGGCTTCGCAGGCAGGTTCCTGGATAGATCCATGGCAAACAGTTCGCGCGAGCCAGCATCTGGAGTTTCTACGCGTTCGAAGCCGTGTGATCGGTAGAAATTGGCGCAAGGGGCGTTTTTCGCGGTTGGAATGAACTCCCCGCGCAAAACGGGAGCGCCATGCGCTCTCGCCGCTTCCGCAACATGCCAGAGCAGAGCGGTTTCCACGCCGCGCCCGATCACGCGGCAGGACAGCACGAACGTATCGATGCGGCACTGGCCCGGTTCCATCACACCGAGCGCCACCCCGACCACGCCGCCATCTCCAAACCGGTCGCGGTATCGCAGAGCAACCGCGATATTACCCGGCTGGCGGGCAATCCCCTCGATTTCGGCTGCCGAGTGACGTCTGGTTGTCAGGTTGAATTGATTGGTCTTCGCCAACAATTGCACGGTCCGGCTGAGCGGCGCGTCTAACGCGCTGATGGGAGTGCAATGAATCTCCAAAGAACTCAGAAACTCCTCGCGTGACCCTGCGTCGCTCTCCAACTGTGCCCGTTTTGCCTGAGCGCGATAGTCGGCAGCCCTCTCCCGATCCTCATGGGTGATCTGGAGGGCATCGAAGGCGCCGGAAGATTCCAGAGCCTCGATGGTGCGCCACGGCTCGCCTTTGGGCGCCTCGATGACCAACACCTCCGGAAGTTGTTGCCGGACCGCAGCGCATTCCACCGGGTTGTCGTCCACGAAAACAAATGAATCCAACCCTAGCGAAAGGCGGCCGGCCAGTTCGCGGAGGGCCGTGGACTTTTCCTCCCAGCCGATCTTTACCGCGGCAAAGTCCGCCATAGAGATACCCAGATCGGGCGCCCGTTTCTGAAAAGCCTCCTCAACGTCGGCCGGATTGTTTTTCGAGGCAATAGTCACGAGTACGCCCCGCCCGGTCATCCGCCTCAGATATTTTTGGTATTCCAGGTAGCCGTTGCCCGGGGAGGTCGCACCGGTCTGAATGCCCTCGGGTCCATCTTCGCCGAGTATGGCTCCCCACAAGGTGTCATCCAGATCGGTGCATACGACCTTGCGGGGAGGGAAATAAAGGGCTCGAATGGCACGGACCAGTCCTCGCGTGTAGTGTTCGAAGAACTCGGGCGCGACAGCCAGCCGCGACAAATAGAACATACGCTGGTCACGCCAGCGCGATCGGCCATAGCGCGCAGCCAGGCGATCCACGTCGAAATAGACAGCGTCGCCAATCTGGCGGCAGGCTTCCCGCAGAGCCTGGTTGAGAGCCTCCACCGAGCGCGATTCCCCGCACGGCAAGTTGGCGTCGGCGATATCGCCGCCGGCCGGCGGATCGGGTATGCACATTCCCTGCACCACAATGCGGGCCTTCGAGTTCCTTCGAAAACTCTGCAGCAGGCCGGTGGCAAAGCGGGCAGCCGTGGCACCGTCAACGGCGTCGCTGCCCGCGTTCGGTGCGGTGTTAGCCAAGTCACTCAGATCGCCGAGGAAAAGCACCAAATCCGGATTGAACCGGCACAGCGCGCCATCCGGATTGGTGAGGTCGTCAATAAAACTGCCGTAACCGCCCATTGAGACGTCCAGCCATAATCCGCCAAGGGCTGCCTGCACAACAAGATAGGGCTGGAACGTTTCAATCGTTACGGAGCGCGCTAGATAGGTCCTGAGGTGCTTCAGTCCAGCGTGTCCTGCCTTCTCCGCACTCAAACCACGCAAACGCGCTGCGGCAAAGGCATAGTCGGCCGGGCGATTGGAAATCTCCAACAGGCTCCGCAGGCAGCCAATCAACCGCAGCGCATCGCCTTGAGCGGCGCTTTCCTTCGCCACTCCCCGTAGTTGTGCGGGTTCGGCTCTTCCGGTGCTAGGTTGCATCCGCTCCCTTTGCGGCCCCGTCAGCACCTTGCGGGGCCATGACGATGCGTCCCGGAACGCCCATCACCGTAGCGCCCGGCGGCACGGAGGTCATGACCAGGGTGTTGGCGGCGATCTTAGCTCCGTCTCCAATGGTGATTTTGCCGATCAGCGTTGCACCCGTGCCGATGAAGACGCGGTTGCCGATCCGTGGTACCCCTTTCCTGCCGCCGGCGGAAGCTCCGATGGTCACGTGATGCGCGATATCGCACTGCTCGCCGATAACGACATCGGGATGCAAATGAACGCCACCGCTATGACCGATGTGCAACCCCGAGCCGATGTCCGCGGAGGGATCGAGGCGCATCTGTAAGAACGCTTCGAAAAAAGTGTACACCAGCAGATAGGGCGGGCGCAAAATTACGAAAACCTTTATTTTGTTCTTCTTATAGAGCCAGTGCCCGAAGCGGTACCAGAAGATTGCCCAAAGCGGGGGCGCAAACATGAGGCGGTACCAGGGGCCCTGGTATCGTTCAAGATCGAGCCTGAACTCATGCCACATGAATCGCGTACCCGTTCGACATCCAACCATTTTAGATGGACCCGCGGCGCTTTTCAGGGGGCTTGCTTCAACAATCCCCAGTTCTGAGATGGGGATTCTGACTCAAAGCCATCCGCGGAAGAAATAATAGAGGATCTTGACTGTTTCGACTGACTCGTCCAGGAACACCCACCAGCGGTACGACCAGCGACTCGCGCGTTTCTCGGCATCCGGAATCGGCAAGGTCCGGACGGTTAGACCGGCACGCCGGAATGCGCGCAATGCCCGGAACATATGGTAATCACTGGTGAGCAGGATTTTGGTCCGCCGATCTTCGGCGAGAAGACGGTAAACTTCCAGGGCGTTTTCACGGGTCGTCCGGGAATGCGTCTCCAATTTCATGAGGTTTTGGGGAACGCCCTGAAACGTTAGAAAATCGGCCATGCTTTCAGAAACCCCGGCTCCACTCAGGACGATCTCGCGGATACCTCCTTCCCTATACGCTCGCAGAGCATAAACGGCCCGCCAGTAGGAATCCTCTCCAATGATGTCTTTCTCCAACTGGGAGCCTCCCAGCACAATGAGGATCTCGCCATTTGAGTTATACTCCCGACCGGCCAGCAAGCGGCCGTACCAGGGGACCAGTGGCGTGGCGGTGACCAACAGGACCACGAGGCCGAGCGCCGAAAGCAGACGGGAGAGTGTCGTCAGCAGGAAGCGACCGAGTACCTGATTGGGCGTAGAACCCATCTGCCGGTCAGGAAGTTGGTGAGGGCGGCGTCACAGTGGCTAGAGTGGAGGGTTCGGCCGGATGCAGCGCAGGTGAGTTTTTCTCGAACTCTTGGCGGGAAATCAGGCAAGGGGATTCGAGTGGACGTCCCAGAAGCGATGCCACAAATCCGGCGAACGGCGCATTCCGCGAGTTGGCTTGGAAGTTCAGCAGAACCTCCTGCACGCCACACTTGTCGAAGACTTCCTGGAGAGTGCGATGTTCAATTCGCCTGGAAAAAGCCCGGCAACTCATGACCCAAACGTCCATGCAAAACCGTGCGCCTTGCTGGCGCCCTGCCAAGGCCGCGATTTTGCCGAGTGGTCCGTATTTGTCCTGGTACTGCACCAACAAAATCCGTGTGTCGCCCTGTGCAGCGTAGGCCAGCCATTCCGCTTCTGCGAACCGCCGCCCGTTCAGGTTGAATTGATTGGTCTTGTTGATCAACTCGAGCGCTCGCGGATCCGGGGGATCCTTCTGCCAGGAAAATGTGACCCTTCCGCCGGCCCTTTCGAGAAATTCGTCCACAGGGGCGCCGGACTGGCCGCTGTCCTGCCGGATGCGCGCAGCCGCTCGCAGACTCACGCTGCGAATGCGATCCTCTTCATTGATGGAAACCTTGCCAAAGAGATCGCGCAGGCGGCTCAAAAGACGGTAGACCTCGTCTGGATCGTTCTTGGGAAATAGAATGCATTCGATATCCGGATGTGCGAGATGCACTTCGTCCAGCTCCATAGGGCTGTCATCAATGAAGACCACACTGTCCGGTGTAACATTCCAGCTCCTGAGAACGCGGGAGACCGATGCTGACTTGGGGCCCCAGTTCACTTCAACAGGGAAAAAGTCCCCGCTCTTCGCAATAATGTCAGGCCGCTCGAACACCCGCTCGACGACACCCGGATCGTTCTTTGACGCGATTCCCAGCAATACGCCCGATTGACCCAAAGACCGGAGGAGTTGCTGGTACAGGCCATGAACTTGGGCGTGATGATCCAAGTCCCACGCCACGTTCTCGGCTCCCTCGTCGCCGGCAATGCCGCGCCACAGTGTGTCATCGAGATCGGTAATCAAGCCTTTCTTAGGCGTCCGCGGGACCACCAACCGGGTGAGTAGCGATGCCAGTGCGTCAGCGTGGGAAATGCGGTAGGGAAAACCCGTACTCAGTTCGCTTTTCAAATCGTGCCGCGAAGCCATGGGTGACACGCGGTCGAGCGCGCCCAGGTTGACGACGCCCACGCCTCGAGTGGCTGACAGTCCGGCGGCCAACCGCGCCAGGGTCTCGGCTATCTGAGTCTCGAAATGGCCGGCTTGCCAGGTGGGCTCGAATGATACGGGAGGAACTGGCAGGGTCGGCAGGCTGACTGCCACAGGCATGCTAGCGGTTAAGGGCTCGATGAATCGGGGCCATCGGTCCGCATTGGCCGCGACGTCGGCGAGGATCTCAGGCAGGATCTCCGGGTCCCAGCCGGCCAACCTGCGTGTTCCCAGGCGAGCGTCAAAATCCGACCACTCCAGGGCAAGAATGCAAGCGTCGAGTTCCTGCCAGGACGCCCCTCGAAGCGTGCCTTCCACATCGTCATAGAGCCCGGTAGTGACCACCACGGTCCGGTCTGGCATTGCGGTAGCAATATGTGCCCTCAGAAAATCGGCGAGATGCAGCGGGGTAAACCCACAGCAGAGTGACACCCGAAAAGGTTTGGCCGACGAGGGAATTCGCTGGCAAATCCGCAAAGCCTCCATCAGCTTCATAGCTTCGGATATCCGGCCACCACCGGCGCATAAAGGCTCTTCGAGGCCATCGGTGTGCCGCACCACTGGCGCACGCCGTGTTCGTGTGGGGGTTTGGCGCTTTGAGTCATAATGGTGGCTGCGTCTGCCAGCAAACGACCACGATACCATGGTGAAACCAACGATCCGGGTTCGCCCGGTTCGCGACGATGACATCGAATTCCTCTGCCAGTTCTTGCATCAATACATGGACCCGAGCCTCAGCGCGCAGCGGTTCCACCGGCTGTTTACCTACACTTGGATGGCCGAGAAACCGGACCGAGGCTTCGTTCTGAGCGACGGCGACCGCATCGTTGGGTTCCTCGGCACGGTATATGCCGACCGGACCGTGCAAGACCAGCCCGTACGCTTCTGCAATCTATCGAGCTGGTACGTTTTGCCGGAGTACCGAAACCACAGCC
>JASHOO010000300.1 GCA_030041035.1 Bryobacteraceae bacterium
CTGGTGGCGGCGGAGCGATTCGAACGCTCGACCTACGGATTATGAGACCGTCGCTCTAACCGACTGAGCTACACCGCCGGGCGGGAATTGCGCTCCTACGAGTTTAGCAAACGGCCCGCAGTGCAGGTACCAAACGCCTCGCTCCCGCTGTGGCATGATGGCTGTTTCACGTATGTTGATTCACCGTAGAAACTTCCTGTTGGGCGGACTGGGTCTGCCCTTGCTCGCCCGCAAGCAGCACATCGCTCCGCGTCCCAACATCGTGCTGATCGTGGCCGATGGTCTCGGCTCCTGGATGCTCGGCTGCGAAGGCAACAAAGAAATCCGCACCCCCAACATCGACCAGCTCGCCCAAGCCGGCACGCGTTTCAAGAGCCACGTCGTTTGTACGCCTTCGTCTTCGCCAGGTCTTGCCACCCTGCTCACCGGGCGCGTGCCGCGCCAGCACGGCATCCAGGATTTTCTGACCGGCGAGCCCATCGAAAATCCGCCGCAAGGCCAGGCCGCGGCGTCGCCCTCGTTCCGCAATGAGATATTGCTTTCCGATATTCTCTCCGGCCTCGGCTACCAATGCGCGTTCGTGGGTGAGTGGGATCTGGGTGATGACCGCACTCCGCAACACGGTTTTCGATTCTGGTACACCATTGCCGGAGCCGCGGTTTATCAGGATCCGCAGATGAACTGGAACGGCCAATCCGTCGCGGAGAAGGGTTACCTGACCGACCTCCTTACCGCCAAGGCCGGCGTCTTCCTGGATCAACAGACTGCCGGCAAGCCTTTTTTCCTCACCGTCCGTTACCTCAATCCACATCCGCCATACGACGGGCATCCGCCGCGCTACTACGAGATGTACGCGAAAACGTCATTCGACACGGTCGCGTGGGAGCCGGCCGCGGCCAATGCGTTGCGCGGAAAAGAGTACTTCCAAGATCCCGTCGGTAACCTGCGCAAAGCCGCCGCCGCGATCACCGAGTTTGACAATCAAATTCCACCGCTGCTCCTGAACCTCAGCCGGCGCGGGCTGCGTGAAAACACCATCTTCATCGTCACCAGCAGCCATGGCCAACTGCTGGGACGCCACGGCCTGTGGACCGGCGGACTCGCCTCCAACCCCATCAACATGTACGACGAGGTGATGCTGGCTCCCATGATCTGGCAGTGGCTCGGAAGCGTGCCGGCGGAGAGTGTCCGGCCCGAAGTGATCAGTGCCTATGATTTCGTGCCCACCATTTGCGGCCTGCTCGAGGCGCCGCCGCCCGATCGCCACCTGTGCGGGAGCAGTTACCATCTCCCGCTCACGGGTAAACCATTGCCTAAGAAGTCTCCTTGGCGAAACTTGGTTTACGGCAATTACCGCAATACGGAAATGGCGCGTGACGAGCGCTTTAAGCTGGTGCTGCGCAATGCCGGCAGCGGCCCCAATGAGTTTTACAACCTCGCCGACGATCCGCGCGAAAAAGTCAACGAATACGAGAATGCAAAATTCCTGATCGATCGCGATCAGATGCGCCGAGCGATTGAAACCTGGCGCGCCGCTACCGGTGCATAAGCTCCCTCAAGTCCTCATCATTGCCTTGCACTGTTCATTCAGGGACTCATTCATATCGCAAAGCGTCGATCGGATCGACGCGCGCGGCGCGGTGCGCAGGAACGTAGCTGGCCGGCGCCCAGTGCGACGCGCACACCGATCTCGTGCGTGCGCTCCGCGACCGCACAGAGTTCACGGTCGAGCGCATGTATTTCGCCCTCGACGGCGCGGACCAGCATGATGGGATCCCCGTAGGCGCGCACGCTCAGATGCACCGCGGGCGTAGGCTCCAGCGCAAATCACTCAAAATGCGTCACAAATGTGGCGGCGTAACGCCCGCCCATATCCGCTCGTGGGAAACCTGCTGTCCGCTATGGCTCAGACGGCAGATGAAAGTCTACGTGGCGTTCGCGGTTGAGCCGGGAACTGAAGGCGCGATCCACCGAATCGAGCGGCGCCTGCTTCTGCTCATGTTGCAAGGTAACATAGTGCAGCGTGCCCTCCGCCACCCAGTATGCCTCCGCCGCGCGGATGCTGTCCTGGCCCCGGAAGGCGATCAGATAGATGGGACGCTCATTACTCTGCGCCTGGGCCTCGGGTGCAGCCGTCGGCTCGCCAAAGTTATAGGTGCGCATCACCGGATGCGCGGGCGCCGCAGGAGCGTACGCTTGTGGGCCGCCCGTCTGGTAAATCACGACCGGAGGCTGGCCGCTGTAATCGTACCCATAGCCGTACGGCTGGTTGTTGTAGCCCATGTCGTAGGGATAACCCCAGTCGTCCCAATAGTCGTAATCAGGCCACCAGTACGCACCCGGCCAGTAACCCAGGCCCGCGCCGAAACGGTTGCGGCCAATGAAGCCGTTACGGACGCCGATCGTCCGAAAGCCCCCCACCCCGCCGCGGAACCCCCCGCTGACGCCGTGGAAACCGCCTCCGCCGTGGAAACCACCGCCCCCGCCGTGCCCGCCGCCGCTTCGGGCAGTGACCGGCACCGCAATCAAGCAACAAAGAAGAAACTGCGCTAGGTGCTTCACGACGCACCTCCCCGCATTGGAGCTTAACGCCGCCATGTGTGCGAAGCAAGGGGGGTGAGGTACTGCGGGTATAGGTAAAAATGTAATTCTTCATACCAAGTCTTGAACCCTCGGTCCGCACCCGCTCCGCTGTCTGAAAGCCGTATGATGAGCCTATGAAACCGCTCCTGTTGGGCCTGGTGCTCGCCACCGGCTCCTGCGCGTTGGCTCAGACGTTCAACGCCGAGGCCGCGCTCGATGACGCCATCAATCAGGCCATCCGCGAGGACCGCATCCCCGGCGCCGTTCTCCTGGTGGGACATAATGGCGCGCCCATTTATAGCAAGGCTTACGGAAACCGCGCCGTGGTGCCCGCCCCGGAGCTGATGACCGTGGAGACGATTTTCGATTGCGCCTCTCTCACCAAAGTGGTGGCCACCACTTCCGCCCTCATGAAGTTGTTTGAGCAAGGCAAACTGCGTCCCAACGATCGCGTCACCGAGTACCTGCCGGAATTCCAGGGAGGCAAGAGTCAGATCACCATCCGCAATTTGATGACGCATTTCTCCGGCTTGCGCCCCGATCTCGACCTCGAGCCTGCATGGAGCGGTTACGAAAACGGCATTCACCGCGCTCTTATCGATCCCCCTGCCGGCCCGCCCGGCGTCCGTTTTGTCTATAGCGACATTAATTACATCCTGCTCGGCGAAATCGTGCGCCGCCTCAGCGGCGAGTCGCTGGCGGATTACGTGTACAAAGTTGTTTTTGGACCCCTCGGCATGCACGACACCATGTTCCTCCCGCCGGCCGCGCTTCGTCCGCGCATCGCGCCCACCGAGATGCTGGATAAAGAGCATCTGCTGCTGCGCGGCGTCGTGCACGATCCTACCGCCCGAGATATGGGTGGCATCGCCGGGCACGCCGGCCTCTTCTCCACCGCCGCCGACCTCGGCCGTTTCTGCCAGATGCTGCTCGATAAAGGCGTCTGGCAAGGCCAGCGCATCTTCAGCCCGCTGACCATTGAAAAATTCACCTCCCCGCAGAGCCCGCCCGATCAGCCCATCCTGCGCGGCCTCGGCTGGGATATTGATTCGCCCTATTCGGGCAACCGCGGCGAATTGTTTCCCATCGGCTCCTTCGGCCACACCGGCTTCACCGGGACTTCGCTATGGATTGATCCGGCTTCCAATACCTATGTAATTCTCATGACCAATGCCGTGCATCCGCATTTGCGGCCCGCCGTCACACCCTTGCGCGGTAAAGTCGCGACCATCGTCGCTGCCGCCGTGGGCATTACCGTTCCGGGTGTGAGCCTTACCGGTTATAACGAGACCCTCACCGGTCCCGGCCTGCATCGCGAGGTAGAACGCGCGGGCGACGTGCGCACCGGACTCGACGTCTGGGAGGACGACGAATTCCGCGCGCTCCAAGGCAAGCACGTCGGGCTGATCACCAATCAAACCGGCATTGATCGCCAAGGGCGGCGAAATGTCGATCAGATGCTCGCCGCCGGTGTCCGTGTGACCGCGCTTTTTTCTCCCGAGCATGGCTTCGCAGGCAAAGAGGACCGCGAGGGAATCGCCGATACCACCGATCCGAAAACCGGCATTAAAGTCTGGAGCTTATATGAGGGGAAAAATCGCCGCCCCACGCCCGAGATGCTCCGCGGAATTGACGCATTGGTCTTCGATATTCAGGACGTCGGCGCGCGATTTTACACCTACGTTTCCACCATGGCCTACTGTCTGGAGGAGGCCGCCAAACAACATATCCCGTTTTACGTGCTGGATCGGCCCAACCCTGTTACCGGTGTGCACGTCGAGCCTCCCCTGCTCGATCGCGACAACCTCAGCTTCGTCGGCTACTTCCCCCTGCCCCTGCGGCATGGCATGACCATGGGTGAACTGGCAAAAATGTTCAATTCCGAAAATCACATTGGCGCGGATCTCACCGTGGTCGCCATGAAGGGCTGGGACCGCGGCGATTGGTTCGACGAGACCGGCTTGCCCTGGGTGAATCCTTCGCCCAATTTGCGCAGCCTCAACGCCGCCATGCTTTACCCGGGTGTCGCCCTGCTGGAATATTCGCCCGATTATTCGGTCGGACGCGGCACCGACGCGCCTTTCGAAATGATCGGCGCGCAGTTTATCAATGGCCCGGAATTCGCCGCATATCTCAACCAGCGCTGGATTCCCGGCGTGCGCTTTTACCCCTTGCGATTTCAGCCCTCATCCCCACCCCTGGCCGGGACCGAGTTGCAAGGAGTTCGCTTCCAGATCACCAGCCGCGAGCGCCTCGACTCCGCGCGCCTGGGCCTCGAGATTACAGCCGCGCTCCTCAAGCTTTATCCCGGAAAAATTTCGCTGGAATCCGATAGAAAGCTGATCGGCAATGAAGAAGTACTACGCGCGCTTGCCGCTGGAGATGACCCCCAGGCCATTCGCCAGCGGCAACAGGATGCTATACAGCCCTTTCTCGTCTTGCGCGAAAAATATCTGCTGTATCGTTGAAGTGACGCGCGTCCTCCGAACTCATGCGAGACTGACAGCCTTTTGCGTATTCGGGGTTTTGTTCTTGCTCCCCGGGGGCCGGCCTCGCTTCTTATCCAGCTCCGCCATCCAGGCCGGCGGACGCCCCCGGCGCCTGCCGCGTCCTCTCGCCAGCCGCTCCAAACTCATAATCGCTTCTTCGATCTGTTCACGTTCCTGACGCAGTTCGGTCAGGATTTTGGTGACATCCATCTTGCATCCCCCGATCAGTAAATCCGGGCGCTTCGGAAGGCGCCATGTTCCGGCATCAGAACAAAACCAGCGCTAGTCCTTGCGTCTTCTCCTGATTTTTAGCCTACTTTAGTTAACATTTCAAGTGTTTTGTTCTGAATTCAGAACAAAAATTGCGGCCGCCCTTTGGCCCCCGAAAGAGCGCCCCGCGCGCCTTCAAATCGGGCGCACTGGTTTTCGCCAATGAAAATAAAAGGGTAACCCCACCAAAATCAACGCGAGACCCAGCAAAGACTCGCGCGGGGAGTCAAATAGCGTGGAAATCACCAGGCACAGCGCGCTCGCCACGAATAGTACTGGTACCACCGGATAGCCCAGCGTCAAATAAGGACGCGGCATATCCGGCCTTTTTCTGCGCAACACCAGCACCGCGGCCGTAGTCATGCCGTACAGCAGCCAACTGGCGAAAATGACGTAAGTGTATAGCTGGTCATAACTGCCCGATAAAACCAGCAGCGCCGCCCACGCACTCAAGGCGAGGATCGAGATACCCGGCGTGTGAAACTCCGGATGAACCCGCGCAATCGAGCGGAAAAACAAGCCGTCGCGGGCCGCCGCGTACGGCACCCGCGCCCCCGAAAGAATCGAGCCGTTGAGTGCCGCAAATATGGAAATCATCGCCGCAATCGAGACGATATCCGCCCCCGCGCCGTTCAGTATGCGCCGCATCATTTCCGCCGCCACGCGGTTGCTCGCCCCCACTTCCGCCGGCGTCAGTACATAAAAGTACGCTGCGTTGGCCAACAAATATAGGATCGCCACGGCCAGCGTGCCCCAGATCAGCGCCAGCGGCAGATTGCGCTGCGGTTGGCGGACTTCCGACGCCACCATGCTGACGTTATTCCATCCGTCGTACGCCCAGAGCGCCGCCACCATGGCCGCGAAAAAGCCGGCCAAGGTGAGCGGTATCGGCGCTCCCTGCGGCCCCGGTTCCGCCGGCCTGTGGCCCCAGCCGAGCCCCGCCACAATGATAAAGAGGATCAGCGCAACCTTGATTACCGTCACCACAACCTGCACCTCTCCCCCCACTTTCACGCCGAAATAATTCACTCCCGCCAGAAAAAGAATCAGCACCATCGCCAAAATCTGCCCATAGCGGATTTCGAGCGGCGCGCCATGCGCCCCGATCGGCAGCGGCACCACCAGCAATATCCCGTTCAATTGCGGCAGGAAATTCGTCAGGTAATAGAAGAAGCCCGTGGCGAGCGTCGCAATCGAACCGCTCTTGGCCACCCACATCTGCGTCCAACTGTAGAGAAAGCCCCATACCGGACCGTAGGCTTCACGCAAGTAAACGTATTCGCCGCCGGCCTCCGGCATGGCCGCCGCCAGCTCCGCGTAGCTCAGCGCGCCGGCCAGCGACAGCAGACCTCCCGCCACCCACACCACAAAAACCATTTCCGGCGATCCCACGCGCAGAATCATGGTCCGCGGCACGAGAAATATCCCGCTGCCGATCACCGTCCCCACCACGATCGCCGCCGCGCTCCACAATCCGAGATCGCGCTTCAGCTCGACGGTCGCTGGGGTTGTCGTGGCTTGAGGTTTCATCGGTCAGGCTTCACTGCCGCGCTGGAACCATGATGCAAAATATCCGGCGGCGAAGGTAGTCAGGCTGCCGATCAACACCCACCAGGTCCAGGCAATGGGCGTAAACGCCCGCACATACACGATAACCGCCAGCCCGGCCACCACGCCGAATGATGCGGCATTTTGTCCGACGCGCTTCGTCAGCACGCCCAGCAGAAAAATCCCTAACAGCAGGCCCAGTGTGATGGAGGCGATCGAAAGCCCCGATTCCAGCACCGATCCCCAATGTCGCGCCATGATCCCGATGGCCACCAGCACCGCCGCCCACGCGATGGTGGCGCCCCGCGCCCAGCCCAACAGCCGATGATCGTCATTCGCCACAGCCTGGCCCGCCACCGGACGCAGAAAATCCATCACCGTCGTCGACGCCAGTGCATTCAATGCGGCGCTCAGATTGGCCATGGCCGCCGCTACGATGGCCGCCGTCACCAGACCCGCCACGCCCGTGGGAAGCTCCTGCCAGACAAATTGCGGGTAGATGCGGTCGATTTTCGCCGGCGCCTCCAGGCCGGCATCCCGGTAGTAGACGAACAGCATGATCCCGATCAGCAGAAAAAGCGCGAACTGAATGAAAATCACGATCCAGCTTCCCACCAGCGCCGCACGGCTCTGCTGTTCGTTCCGCGCGCTCAGCAGCCGCTGCACAATCAACTGATCGGTGCCGTGGCTGGCCGTGGTGAGGAAACAGCCGCCCAGAATTCCCGCCCAGAACGTGTAAGTCCGGGAGAAATATTGCATCGTGAAACTGAAATCAAAATCGAAGAGGTGAAATTTTCCCGCCGGCCCCGCCACCGCCGCCACATGCGCCCAACCGCCCGGAATATGGTGCAGGAGCACGTAGAAACTGACAATGGCGCCGAATATGTAGAGCCCCATCTGGATCACATCGGTCCAGATCACCGCCGTCATCCCGCCTTCAAACGTGTAAAAAAGCGTGAGCGCCACAATCAGCAAAATGGATGGAATCTCGCCGGTGTTCAGCACGATCGAGATCACAATGGAAATGGCGAACACACGCACGCCTTCGGCCAGCGCCCGCGTCACCAGGAAGATCAGCGCCGCCAGCTTGCGCGTGCGCTCGCCAAAGCGCCGCCGCATCAGCTCGTACGCCGTGAACATCTCGCCGCGGAAATAGTGCGGCAGCAGCAGCGCCGAAATCACCAGGCGCGCCAGCAGGTATCCGAATACGACTTGTAGAAACCCCAGATTGCCGCCGAAAGAAAGCCCCGGCGTCCCCACAATCGTCAGCGTGCTCGTTTCCGCCGAGATGATGGAAAGACCGATGGCCCACCAGGGAGCCGATCTGCCTCCCAGAAAGTAATCGCGGAGACTCTTGTGGCCGCTGCGGAAATGCGCCCCAAACCAGGTAATCGCCACCAGGTACGCCAGGATCACACCCAGATCGAGGTAACGCATCGAGATGGGGAATTCTAGCACGCCCGGCGCCGGCAGCCGGCCGGGCCGGAACTAAACCACTTGCGGCGGCGTCTAAGATGTTGCACCCTAAGTGTGGTTCGGCTATACTCCGCAAGTACCCGTCGGCTGTGTGAAGCCCGAGGGGCAGCTGGCAAGGCCAACAATTTTTAAATTTCACGGACGGCAGTAGGAGGCGCTCAGTGCTCGATCGAGTTTCAAAGGCATTCGTGACCACGGCAGTGGCGGCGGTGATGGTGCTTCTGCCATTGCCCGGCCAGGGTCAGGAGGCGCAAACCGGAGCCCAATCTGGACCCCAGTGGAAGGATCGCGCCGAATACGACCTCTACCAGGCGATCACGAAGGAACAGGACCCCGTCAAGCGCTTGGCGCTGCTCAATAGCTGGAAGGAAAAATATCCCACCAGCGCCTTCGTTCAGCTTCGCAATACCGCCATCGTGCAGGCCAGCGCCCAGGCGCGCCAGCCCGACAAGGTGATGTCCAACGGCGCTGAGGCGCTCCAGGCCAATCCTCAGGACTTCACAGTCATGTATCTGATGGCGCTGAACGTTCAATTGCTCCCCAAGCCCACCGCCGATGACCTGGCGCTCGGTGAAAAAGCCGCCAACGGAATTCTTTCCAACGAGAGTTCCTTCTTCGATCCCAGCAAAAAACCCGCGTCCACCAGCGAGACGGCTTGGACTCAGGCCAAGTCTCAGGCCGAGGTGTTGGCGCACACCACCTTGGGCTGGATCTCTCTTCAGAAGAAGGATGATGAAACCGCAGAAAAGGAATTCACCAAGGTCTTGCAGTTAGCTCCCAACTCCAGCACAGCCGCCGGCTGGCCGGTGGATAGCGCACAGGTATCCTCCTGGCTGGGCACCGCCATCGCTCATGAGGCCATTCAGCAGAAAAAGCCCGAACGGTACCCCGAAGCCCTGTTCCAGTTCGCGCGGGCGGCGTCGCTTGAGCCGGCTCAAGGCGGTTTGCCTGCGGCCGCGCGCCAGCCGTTCGAAACCTACTTCGTCAATGCGTTCAACCGGTATCACGGCCAGGATCCCACCGAGTTGGCCAAGCTTCGCGATCTGGTCAAGGCCAACGCCTTCCCGCCGCAGGGCTGGACCCTCGACGATGTCAACACGCGCAACGCTAAGCACGAAGAGGAGTTCAAGAAACAAAATCCGGCCCTCGCTCTGTGGATGAACCTTAAAACCGAGCTCAGCGGGGATGGTGGCCAACAGTACTTCGACGCCAACATGAAGGGTAGCGAGGTCCCCGGCGGGGCCGGCGGTGCCCAATCCTTCAAGGGCAAGCTGATTTCCTCCAAGCCCGCTTTGCACCCCAAGGAGTTGGTGCTCTCAGTAGGCGACGGCACCACGCCCGATGCCACCTTGCATCTCGATACCGCGCTGCCCGGCAAGGCCGACCCTGGGGCCGAGCTGGAATTCTCGGGCGTTCCGACCGCCTTCAATAAGGATCCGTTCAGCATTACGTTTGACGTTGAAAAGAAGAATGTTACTGGTTGGCCTGGCAAGGATACTCCCGTTCACCACGCCAGAAAGAAAAGTGATCAATAAACCCTAGAGCTGTTTTCCGGGCGCATGCGCCAGGTGTGTGGTCGCATGCTCCGGTTTGCTTGCGGTCAGAAGGACGCTAAACAGGACCCTCTCCACTGGATTCACGTGAGCCTCTGCGGCTCCGAGGCCTGCAAAGTACCGGCGAAATTCGGAATGGCAGTACGCGCGGCCGGCGGCCGATTGGAGAAATCCGACCAGGACAACCATCGCGATTGCACCTAGCAGCCGGAACCGGGTCTGGAACGGGCGTTTCATGCTGATATAGATGAGACGCCTCCGCCCACCGGCTGTTAGCGCCCCGCACTAAAATACAGTCAAGTATCTTAGTATCAATAATTTAGTTAACAGCCGGCGCCACCGCGATGGTCACCGTGTTGCTCGTAGCCGTGCTCCCGTCAGGCTGTTGCACCGTTATCTGCACCGGAATCGCCGGACCGATCGGTGTGGTCCCCGACAACTGGGCATTCACCACGTAGAGCCCCGTGTACCCCGGTACCAGACCTGCGAAGCTGACTTGGGCCGGTTCTCCGCCCACTTGCACATTCACCTGGGCGGTGACCTCTGCCAACGGATCCGCCGGCGCCGGCTCTCCGGCCGCCACGTTGACGGTCGTCGGACCGAGGCCGGTCGCATAGATGGAAATGTAGGTTCCCTGGGGAGCCGGCTGGCTGGCGATCCCCTTGGTCGGTGACATCGCCACGTTGGCGGTTCCCGCAACCAGAATAGCTCCCTGCCCGTCACCGGATCCGTTCAAGGTAAAGATTCCCGGACCCGAATACTGAACGGTGGTGGAAAGCGGTGTCGAGGCACCCGTGCCGCTCTGAACGGTCAACGCTATGGATGCGCCCGGGGCCGCCTGCGGGCACTGGAAGTTCACCTGGTCTTCCGACACGTAGAACACCGGCAAGTCCTGGCCGTTAACCTGTACATGCAAGCCGTTCAGCGCGGTGGGCAGCGGACTGACTTCGGCCGCCTTAGCGCCTTGGGTTTCGAAACCTGTGCCCAGCAAGGTGGCGATCGCTCCCGGACTGCAACCCATGCTTGCGAGACTGGCCGCGTTGATGAGCGCCGAGACAACCGGCGTTGTCGACAGCACCTCGATGGTCACCTTCCCGGTAGCCGAAGCCTGCGCCGTGTTGGTGGCGGTAAACGACACAGCATACTGACCCACTTGTGAAGCCTGAGGCGCCCATGTGAACACGCCGGTGTTGGTGTTAAAGCTGGAATTCGGAGGCAGGTTCGCCACCGAAAGGGTGAAGGCAAGTCCGGCCGGATCCGTCGCCGTAACGGTGAACGACACCGTTTGTCCCGGAACCACCGTTTGCAGTCCGGGAAGTGTAAGTACCGGCGGAGCCGGAGTCAGCGTTACGCTGGCCTGCACCGCGACGCCGTTCAAACCGGCACTCAAGGTTACCGATTGACTGGAGCTGACGTAGTTTGTGCTCCCCTGAAAACTGACCGAAGCCTGCCCGGCCTGAGTGAGGGCCGAAGACGGCACCGTGACCAGGGATCCTGTGGCCGACAAATTGATGGGGACTCCGGCAGCGGCCTGTCCGGAGTTCAGGTTCACCTGGCAGTCCAGCGGCAAGCCGGATTGCAGTGTCTCCGGACAAACCAGCGCCGTGGGCTTCAGGCCTAACAGAGACAGCGTGGTTTGTGCGGATGACGCCCCGTAATTGGCGATCAGTACCGCCGGTTGATCCTGATTGATCAGAGTACTCGTCGCCGTGAAGGGAACCGTGGTACTTCCCGCCGCCGGCTGGAGAAGAGCCGGCACAGTGATCTGCGTGCTGCTCGATGAGAGCCGGATGCCCCCACTGCCGGTCGGCGCGGCTCCCGAAAGCATGATCTGGCAATTGCTGCTGCCCCCGCCGACGAGTGTCTGGGGATTGCAAGAGATGGCGGTGACCGATACGGTTGAGCTCGTCTGAGCCAGCAGCGTCAACGTCTGCGAAACTCCCTGCCCCATCGCGCTAATCGTGACGGATGTGCTGCTCGAAACCGCAGACGCACTGGCAGTGAAGTTCACGCTGCTCAGGCCGGTGGCGATGGTAATCGAATTCGGCACGGTCACAGTGGCGCTCGAAGACGCCAGAGCGATCACGGTGCTGGATGTGGCCGGGCTAGCCAGACTGAAAATGCAGCTGCTGGTGCCGGGCGTCTGAATCGTCGTCGGTGAGCAGACAAGCGTGGGGACGCCCGAAGATGACGCCTTGATGGTGAGCGTCGCCGTACGCGTGGCCGACCCGAGCGTCGCCGTTATGGTGGCGCTGCCGGAAGCGCTGGCGCCCGCCGTGATACTAAAGCTCCCTGAAGTCTGGCCCGCCGGAATCGAAACCGAAGCCGGCACCGTCACCTGCGCATTGCTGCTCACGAGCGACACTGTCGCGCCGTTCGAACCCGCGGCGCCGCTCAGTGACACGCTGCAAATGATGGTCGCGCCGGGCGCAATCGTTCCCGCAGAGCAGGTCACCGCCGAAAGAGAGGCGGCCGGCTGGACGGTGAGCACGGCCGTTTGCGTTACACCCGCTGACGTGGCGGAAATAGTCACGCTCTGCGAGCTGGTCACCACCGTCGTCGCGACCGTGAAGGTCGCGCTGGTGAGGCCCGCCGGTACCGTGACTTGGCTCTGGGGCGTGGCGTCGGAGTTGTTGGTCGAAAGCGTGACCGGCGTTCCGCCTGATGGAGCCGCCGACGCCAGATTCACCGTGCAGGTCGCGTTCGTTCCACCCGTCACGCTGCTCGGACTACAGGTTACCGAGGAAACGGCTGGTTGAGTGACGCCCGCGGGCGTGAGGCTGATCGAGAAGTTGCGCGAATTGTTGTTCAGCGTCGCCGTGATCATGGCGGTGGTGTCACTCGCGACCGCAGCCGCGGCGGTCACCACGAAGGTTGCCGTGGAAGAGCCGGCATTGACCGTCACCGGCGAGGAGACCGTGGCTACCCCGCTGTTGCTCGAGACCGCCACGCTCATACTGCTGAGAGCGTTCCCGCTGAGTGTGATGGTGCAAGTAGAGGTTCCCGGGGCCGTGAAGCTGGCCGGCGAACACGTCAGGTTCGATAATACCGGCACCGCCGGCGTCAGGGTCAGCGAGAAAGTTTGCGAAACGCTATTCAACGTCGCCGTAATCGTAACCGGCGTGCTGCTCGTCACTGCTGTAGTCGTCACCGTGAACGTCCCGGTCGAGGAACCTGCACTCACCGTTGCCGGGGACGATACCGTGGCCGATGTACTGCTGCTCGACACCGTCACGCTGGTAGCGCTTGTCGCGGCTCCGCTCAGCGTGATCGTGCACGTCGATCCCGTAGGTGGCGTGACAGTGCCCGGGCTGCAGGACAATCCCGTCAGCGTCGGCACCGGCGGCAATAACGTCACCGTAGCCGTCTTCGAAACTCCGCTCAACGTCGCCGTAATCGTAACCGCCGTGCTGCTCGTCACCGCTGTCGTTGTCACCGTGAACGTCCCGGTCGAGGAACCCGCATTCACCGTGGCCGGCGATGTCACAGTAGCCGACCCGCTGCTGCTCGATACCGTCACACTGGTGGCGCTCGTCGCGGCTCCGCTCAGCGTGATCGTGCACGTCGATCCCGTGGGTGGTGTCACACTGCTCGGGCTACAGGACAGCCCGGTCAGCGTCGGCGCCGGCGGCAATAACGTCACCGTCGCCGTCTGCGAAACTCCGCTCAACGTTGCCGTAATCGTAACAGCCGTGCTGCTCGTCACCGCGGTCGTCGTCACCGTGAACGTCCCGGTCGAGGAACCCGCATCGACCGTGGCCGGCGATGTCACTGTAGCCGATCCGCTGCTGCTCGTTACCGTCACACTTGTGGCGCTCGTCGCAGCTCCGCTCAGCGTGATCGTGCACGTCGATCCAGTCGGAGGCGTTACGCTGCTTGGACTGCAGCTCAGGCCGGAAAGCACAATCGCCGGCGTTAATGTCAACGAGAAAGTCTTCGTGACTTCGTTTAATGTCGCGCTGATTGTGGCTGTCGTCGTGCTCGCGACCGAGGTTGTCGTCACAGTGAAGGTCCCGGTCGAGGAACCCGCAGCGACCGTCGCCGGCGATGTCACCGTGGCCGATCCGCTGCTGCTCGACACCGTTACGCTCGTGGCGCTCGGCGTGTTGCCGCTCAGCGTGATGGTACAGGTCGCGCCCGTGGGCGGCGTCACGCTGCTCGGACTGCATGAAAGCCCCGTCAGCGTCGGCACTGGCGGCAATAAAGTCACCGTCGCCGTCTTCGAAACTCCGCTCAAGGTCGCC
>JASHOO010000301.1 GCA_030041035.1 Bryobacteraceae bacterium
TGTAATCGTCGCAGCTGAGGCGGCACGAGTCGTGCTTGCAGAACTTGTGACGACCTCGGCGAGGTTCTCGCGTGGGCGGCGGCAGGCAATGACGGACCCGGTCGCAGGAGAACTTGTGGGTTGAAGGGGCTTTGTAATGTTCCCCTATTGTTCCCTCGACTGAAACCCAATGTTTCTGTCTGCTGCTAAGTGGTTTAGAATGTGGTGGCCAGGGACGGAATCGAACCGCCGACGCCAGCCTTTTCAGGGCTGCGCTCTACCAACTGAGCTACCTGGCCGGGAAGTTTCAGTGTAGCAAACCGCGCGTCACACTTTTGTGAGTGTGGCCAGCACGTCGCCTGTCTCCTTCTCGACATCGGCGTGCAGGCTGTTGCCGTGCGCATCCATGGTGACGATGGCGGCGAAGTCACGCACGCGCAGGTGCCACATCGCCTCGGGAATGCCGAACTCCATCAGATGCACACCCAGCACCTTCTCGACCGTCCGCGCATAGTATTGCGCCGCGCCGCCGATCGCGTTCAGGTATACGGCTCCCGTGTCCTCGAGAGCCGCCAGCGTCTTGGCGCCCATACCTCCCTTTCCCACAACGGCACGCACTCCGTATTTGCGGATGATGTCCGCCTGATACGGTTCCTCGCGACTGCTGGTGGTAGGACCGGCAGCTTTCACCACCCACTCCTCGCCCTGCTTCAGCATCACCGGACCGCAGTGATAGAGCACTGAACCGTGCAAATCTACCGGCGGCGGGTTTTTCATGAGGTACGCGTGCACGTTGTCGCGGCCGGTGAATACCTCGCCGCGAATCAGCACCACGTCGCCTACCTTCAGCGCGCGTACCGCCTGTTCGGTGAGTGGTGGAGTGAGAATCACTTCGCGCCCGGTCAGCGGGAATCCCTCGCCGCGCGCCATGCGCTCCACAGGCCGCTCGGGATCGCGATAGAGCCACCGCGTGATTACGCCGCTTCCGGCATCCAGCCGCACTCCCAGCCGCCGGAACGCCCAACAATCGTACGCCACTGAAACGAAGAAGCTCGCAGGCAGCCGGTTGGCGGCGCAGATCTTGCACCCGATCAGCGAAACCTTGCCGCCGAAGCCCATGGCGCCTACGCCGAGACGGTTGGCTTCGGCCATGATCTCCGCCTCCAGTTGCGCCAGCTGCGGATTGGGATTCACATCGTCGAGCGTCCGGAACAGTTGCTGTTTCGCCAGATCGTATCCATGCGAGCGGTCGCTGCCGATGCACACCCCCAGCGCCCCAGGCGAACACCCCTGCCCCTGCGCCTGCCACACGGCGTGCAGGATGCATTTGCGCACACCTTCAAGATTGCGGTCCGCGCGCCCCAAATGATCCAGCTCGCAGGGCAGCGAGTACTGGATGTTCTTGTTCTCGCAGCCGCCGCCTTTCAGAATCAGCTTTACTTCGATTTCGTCCTGTTCCCATTGTTCGAAGTGAACCACCGGCGTTTCTTCGCCCAGGTTGTTGCCGCTGTTCTTGCCGCTGATCGAGTCAACCGAATTGGGTCGCAGCTTGCCGCGCCGGGTCGCTTCAGCCACCGCCTCCTCAATGGCCTTGCGAATCCGGATCTGGTTGACGCCTACGGGCGTGTGCACGTAGAAGGTCGGCATGCCCGTATCCTGGCAGATCGGCCCTTCGTCATCGCTCGCCATGTCGATGTTGCTCAGAATGATGTTCAACGCTTGCGATGACTGCGAGTGCGGTGTTTCCTGAGCGCCCGCGACCGACATCGCGGCACGCACGTCCGGCGGCAGGTTGGTCGAGGTCTGGGTGATCAGCTCAAGCAGGCTGCTGGCTAGGAATTCCATGCTGTGTTCCCGAATTCCATTCTAGCCCGAGCCACGCCGGCCCTGGTGCTACAGTAGCATCCATGCCGTCCGTCTCCCTCAAGCGGCTCGCCTGGATTTTCCTGCGCGTGGGCAATCTCACTTTCGGTGGCGGCGATCCCACCATGGCCGCCCTGCAATCCGAACTCGTGCACGCGCGCGGATGGCTGAATGCGCAGCAGTACGCGCTCATCTACGGCTTGGCGCGTATCACGCCCGGCACTAATCTGCTGGCATTCTCGGCAGCGTCAGGTTGGATGATCCTCGGATGGTCGGGCGCGCTCGCTGCGGTGCTTGCCATGACCGTCCCAGCGGCCATCATCGTAGTGCTGCTGACAGACGGTTATGAGGCGTGGAACTCGAACGCCCTGGCCATGGCCGCGATCGGCGGCACGCTCGCCGCAGCCAACGGGATGATGGCCACTAGCGCCTGGCAGCTGCTTGCTCCACAACTCAGCCGCGGCCGCCGGCTGCGCGCCGTAGTCATTTTTCTAGCCGCTCTGGTCGCCTCGCTCCGATACGCCATGTCGCCCATTCTGGCGCTGGGCCTGGCAGCGCTTGCCGGCGTGTTTTGGCGAACCCCATCCGACTCATGAACCTGCTTCTCCTTTATCTGCTGTTGCTTAAGGCAACAGTAACTTCGTTCAGCGGCCTCACGTCTTTGCCTGTTGTACGCCACGATCTGGTGGAAACGCGTCACGTGCTGACGGACCGTCAACTGAACGCCGCCGTGGTGGCCGGGCGGACGGCGCCGGGAGCCAACGGGCTCTATATCGTCAGCGTCGGTTATTTCGTCGCCGGTGTTGGGGGAGCGGCCATGGGAACACTCGCTGTAATGACCCCGGCGTTTCTTATCATTCCGATGCTCGGCTATCTTGGGGTGCGGGCGGGCCGGCCGGCGCTGAAAAGCGCCATTCAATGTGTCATGCTGGCGGCGGCCGGGCTGGTGGTTTCTTCGACCGTGCCGCTGGCTAAAGATGCGCTCAACGGCCCCTTGGCCGTTGCCATTGCCCTGGCCAGCTTCCTGTTTCTTGTATTGACTAGAAAAGACACGGTTTGGGTGGTGCTCGGCTCAGCGCTCATTGGGCTTTTGGCAAAGCTGTAAAGGATTTTGGAACTTTGGAGGGCGGCGGAGGCAATTCTTATTGAAAGCGGCTTCCGCACGTCGCATTTGACTCTGCATGACGGCGTTAACGAACCTCGCGGATGACGAGCTGTTGCGGCTTGCCGGATCAGGATCTGAAGAAGCGTTTACCGCGTTGTATCAGCGGCGCCAGGGTGCCGTGTACCGGTTCGGGCTTCAAATGAGTGGCAGTTCTTCGATCGCCGAGGAAGTCACGCAGGACGTTTTCATGTT
>JASHOO010000302.1 GCA_030041035.1 Bryobacteraceae bacterium
GGGCCCAGCGTGACTGGTCGGGCGGAATCGGGTTCCTGGCGCGCCAGTTGCCGCACGCGTATTGATAGAAATTTGTGCACGGGCTGACGTTGGTATCCATCGCCCCGAGATCGAGGCCGGACTTGCCCTGCACGGGTTCATACGATGGGGTTTGAGCGAACGCTAAGGAGCGGAGCGAGACGCACAGAATCAGAGCCAACATTCGGAACCGCATGCAGCTTATTATGACGCCTGCTCGAGCGTATGACCTTGCGCAGTTTTACAATTGAGTCTTAACGCACCAATTCCAGCGCCCTGCGGAATAGCGGCTCGAAATCCGCCGCCGCGCCGCCGGCTTTTGCTTTTCTGACTGCCTGCTCGGCCGCCGGGCGCGCGCAGCCCAGATTGATGAGAGCCGAAAGTACATCCTGCTCGATTTCGCTCAGCGAAGGCAGCGCCGGAACAGCGGCGCCCTCGCCGGCCGGTGCAGGCAGCTTGTCGCGCAGCTCCAGCACCATGCGCTCCGCAGTCTTCTTTCCCACGCCTGGAATGCGCACCAGCCGTTCGAGTTCGCCTTTGCGAATGGCCGCGATCAACTCGCCCGCTTCGAGTCCCGAGAGCACCTTGATCGCCAACGACGGCCCGATGCCGCTCACGCTGATCAGCTTCTCGAATATGTTCTTCTCGTCCTGCGAGAGAAATCCGTAAAGCGCCAGCGTATCTTCGCGAACATGCGTGTAGACGCGCAGCCGCACCTCCCTGCCGGTATCCGGAAGATGCGTGTAGGTGGTGATGGGAATGTGCAGCTCATAGCCCACGCCGCCTGCGTCCACCACTGCCTGGTTCGGATGTTTTTCCACCAGCACTCCCCGGAGCAGCGCGATCATAGAGCTTCCTAGTATGCTACGCGCGTTGATTCGCGCGCATCCGCGGCCTACCATGTCCTTTGGCCCGCCGCCGATTTTTCGTCGACCGCATCCACGACAACCGCGCCGAGCTCACCGGTGATGATGCCCGCCACCTCGCCCGCGTGCTTCGCGCCGAGACCGGCCAGCGATACGAAATCTCCGACAACCACCGCGCTTGCCTGGCTGAAATCTCCGCCCTGACCGCGCGTTCGGTGACGTTCCGCATCCTGGAGACGCTTCCCCCTCCGCCGCCCGCGCCCGAAATCACGCTTTACGCGGCCCTGTTCAAGTTCGATCGCTTCGAGTGGCTCATCGAGAAGGCGACGGAGCTCGGAGTCTCACAACTGGTTCCCGTGAACGCCGAGCGGACGGAAACGGGTCTCGCCGCAGCCGCGGCCAAGCGCGTGGAGCGCTGGCGTAAGATTGCCCGTGAGAGCAGCCAGCAGTCCCGCCGCTTGCGCCTGCCCGAAATCTCCCCGGTCCTGCCATTGGCTGACGCTTTAGCCGATACTTCCCCGCACCGGTTTGTGCTCGAAGAGCAAGCCGGGGCCCCTCCGCTGATGCAATCGCTGCCGCCGATCGGAGCCACGGACAAGCTCGCCCTGCTCATCGGCCCCGAAGGCGGCTGGACCGACCGGGAGCGCGCTCTCGCCCTGGGAGCTGGGTGGCACCCGGTTTCTTTGGGCGCCAACATCCTGCGCGCGGAAACGGCCGCCATTGCCGCCCAGGCCATATTAAGTCAGGCGTATCACAAGGTCTCCTGAAAGCAACCCGGTCCGCCGATTACAATAGAGAAAGGCCCATGGGTCAATACGTCGGGACGGCTTCGGAGGTAGTGATCATCTGCGTGCTCGGGGGCATGCAGTGGTGGATGAGCCGCGCTCTCATTTCACTCATTAATAACCACTTAACCGGACGTCTGAGAGACGCAGCACGAATCGGCACAATGGTGGCGATAGCGGCTGAGCTTTGCGGTCTGGCCCTCCACCTGCCGCAAAGCACAGACTGGCTGTTGCCGGGAGGCCTCTTCGGATGGGTGCGCGGCGCTGCGCTGATCTGGGCATTGGCCTCGGCGCCGGCCTGGCTGGTTTTCCAACTGCTTCGGACCCGGGCGGTGCGCCCAGATGTCGTTGATTCCACACGTCGCTCGCTCCTGCACGCGGTGACGGGCGCGGCTGTGGCCGCTCCGTTTGCCGTTGTCGGGTTCGGCGCCATTATCGAGCGCACGAATTTTCAAGTCACCGATGTCGAGGTTCCTGTTCCGGGCCTGCATCCCGACCTCGCGCGGCTTCGTCTGGTTCAGCTTAGTGATATCCATCTGAGCGCGTTTCTCAGCGAGGAGGAATTCTCCCGCGCCGTCGACATGGCCAACGAGCTCCGCCCGCACTTAATTTTTGTCACCGGCGATCTGATTTCGGTGCACAACGATCCTCTGGACGCCTGTCTGCGCCAGATCGCCCGCTTGCGCGCCGATGCCGGGGTATTCGGCTGCATGGGCAATCACGAAATCTACGCGGGCGTGGAGCGTTACGTGACGGATCAGGCAGCGCGCCTCGGCATTCCTTTTTTGCGCAGCGAGGCGCAACAGGTCCGCTTCGGAGATGCCCAGCTCAACGTTGCGGGCGTCGATTATCAGAGGATGGGTTGGCACCGCCACTACCTCGAAGGCGCAGGGCAGTTGATGGCGCCGGGTGCGCTCAACATTCTGCTCCAGCACAACCCCGACGTCTTCCCCACGGCTGTGCGCCAGGGTTGGGACCTCACTCTGGCCGGCCACACACATGGCGGCCAGGTCAACGTCGAGATCCTGAACCATGATTTGAACATCGCTCGCTTTTACACGCCTTACGTGCGCGGCCTCTACCGCTCCGGACGGTCCGCCATCTACGTCACGCGTGGCATCGGCACCATCGGCATGCCGGCCCGCATAGGCGCTCCGCCCGAGGTCACTTTGCTCCGGTTGCGAAAGGCCTGAAGCCGCTCTTGCGCTATCTCATTCTCAGCGATCTGCACGGCAATCTCGAAGCGCTCACTGCCGTTCTCGAATCCGCCGTCGGTGAATACGATCGTACGCTCTGTTTGGGCGACCTGGTCGGTTACGGTGCCGACCCCAATGCCGTAACGGATTGGGTGCGGAGCAATGCCGCCGTCGTGGTGCGCGGCAATCACGACCGCGCCTGTGCCGGACTGGAAGACCTCGAATGGTTCAATCCGGTGGCGCGGGTTGCCGCCGAATGGACGTATACGCAGCTCACGCCCGAGAACCGCAGTTACATTGCGGAACTGCCCAAAGGGCCGATTGCCGTGGACGGTTTCCAGGTGATGCACGGCTCGCTGCTCGATGAAGACGAGTACATGGTGCAGCCCGCGGACGCCGGTCAGGCCTTCCCCTATCTAGAAACTTCACTCGCCTTCTTCGGCCACACGCATCTGCAAGGCGGATTCGAATGGGCCCACAGCCGGGTCCGCGTCATAGGCCGTCCCGCCCCCGGCCAAAAGGAGACGTTCCTGGAGCTCGATCCCGAAAACGCGTATCTGATTAACCCCGGCTCGGTCGGCCAGCCGCGCGATGGCGATCCGCGCACCGCTTACATCTTCTACGACCCGAGCGATAAGTTCCTCCTCTATCGCCGAGTTCCCTACGACATCACCACCGCGCAACAGAAGATCCACAACGCGGAATTACCGGACATCCTGGCCCACCGCCTCGCCCTGGGGCGTTGAGCC
>JASHOO010000303.1 GCA_030041035.1 Bryobacteraceae bacterium
GTTGTTCATTCACCCTCCTTGAGGCGCTAGTAAGGTAACGCGACAGCGCGGAAAATGTTCACTAAAAATGGGATGGAGTTGACGTGCGGATCGATACATTGACTATCTACAATAAGCGGGGTATTGTAGATGGTCATACTATGGGAAAGCCAAGCGACCTGGTGCAGGGAACCCTGGACCTGTTAATTCTCAAGACCATTTCTTTGGAACCGAAGCACGGGTGGGCGATTGCGAAGCGCATCCAGCAGGTTTCGCGCGAGGTGCTCCAGGTGCAGCAGGGGTCGCTCTACCCGGCGCTGCACCGGCTGGAGCAGCAGGGGTGGATCAAGGCGCATTTCGCAGAGACGGAAACGGGGCGCACGGCGAAGTTCTATTCGCTGACGAAGGCCGGGCGCAACCAACTGGAGAAGGAGTTGGCGAATTGGGACCGGCTCTCGGGCGCGATCAATCTGGTGGTGCGGATGAACGAGGTGTGAGGCGATGAGGTGGGTGGAGAAATTGCGGTTGCGGGTGCGCTCGCTATTCCGGCGCGGGCGAGTGGAGCGGGAACTGGATGGGGAGCTGCGGTTTCATCTGGACGAGCAGATTGCGGAAAACCTGGCGGCGGGGATGAGCGCGGAAGAGGCACGGTGCGCGGCGCGGCGGGCGGTGGGGGGAGTGGAGCAGATCAAAGAGGAGTGCCGGGATGCAAGGAGAGTAAATGTGATGGATGACCTCTGGCGGGACGTGAGGTACACGGCACGCGTGCTCAAGAAAAGCCCAAGCTTCACGGCGGCAGCGGTGCTGACGCTGGCGCTGAGTATCGGGGCAAACACGGCCATCTTCAGCGCGGTTCATGCGGTGCTGCTCGAACCGCTACCCTTCCACCAGCCGGACCGGCTGGTGATGGTTTGGGAGGACACGTCGCTGCTCGGCTCTCCACTGGACACGGCGGCGCCAGCGAATTTCATGGATTGGAAGAAACGCAACCGCGTCTTCGAGGACATGGCGGCGTTGAAGGGCGATTTGATGAATTTGACGGGCGACGGTCCGGCGGAGGAGGTGGAAGTAAAAGAAGCTACGGCGAACCTGTTCCCGCTGCTCGGTCTGCGGCCCGTGGCGGGACGCACGTTTCTGCCCGAGGAAGATCGGGCCGGCGCGCGGAGGGTAGTGCTGTTGAGCCAAGGGCTCTGGGTACGCCGCTATAATGCCAGCCCGGAGATTATCGGGCAACAGGTTCGGTTGAATGCCGAGAGCCACACGGTTGTTGGTGTGTTGCCTTCGGCGTTCGACTTTCCGGATCGCGTAGATGTATGGATTCCGCTGGCCCTCCGAAGCCAAGTCTGGCAGCAGAGGGACAGTCATGTCCTCCAGGTAGTGGGGCGATTGCGAGAGGGTGTCACGCTGGAACGCGCGCGCACGGATATGGCGGCCATTGCGAAACAACTGGAGGGCGAATATCCGGAGACCAACACGCGGATTGGAACGGCCGTGGTGCCGCTGCACGATCAGTTTGTAGGAAGGCTGCGGCTGGGGTTGATCGTGCTGATGGCAGCGGTGGGCGGCGTGCTGCTGATTGCGTGCGCGAACCTGGCCAATCTGATGCTGGTGCGATCCACGGCACGGCAGCGCGAGATGGCGGTGCGAGTCGCGCTGGGCGCGGGACAAGGACGGATTGTACGCCAGGTGCTGACGGAATCGATTCTGCTTTCCCTGCTGGGTGGGACTGCGGGAGTGGTGCTGGCGGCATGGACATTCGCATTTCTGAGAAAGCTGGTACCGCTGACCATCGCCGCCAACACGACGATTCATCTGAACGCTCCGGTTCTGCTGTTTGCAACGGCGGTTGCCGCCGGCGCAGGAATTCTTTTCGGAACGGCACCAACGCTCGAAGTTCTGGCCGTCGCCATCGCGGAGACGCTGAAACAGGGCGGGAGAGGCAGTGCCGGCGGAAGGGGGAACCGCGTGTGTAGCGCGCTGGTGGTTGCCCAAGTGTCGGTGAGTGTGATCCTGCTGATTGGCACGGGACTGATGTTGCAGACGCTTTGGCGGCTCAATCGGGTGGATCCGGGATTCCGGGCGGACCACGTGCTGTGTCTGCGGACATCGCTGACGGATGCGAAATACCGCCAGCTAAAAGACCGGGTGGAGTTTTACCAACGAGTACTGGCGGGCGTGACGGCGGTTCCGGGAGTAGTCTCCGCAGGCTATACGACGTATCTTCCACTGACCAATCGCGGAGGGGCGAGCGAATTCATTATGGAAGGCAAGCCCCAGCGGACGGGCGAACGGGATGATGCGAACCACCGTGTGGTCACGCCGGATTACCTGCGTACGATCGGCGTTCCCTTGATGGCGGGACGTTTTCTGGCGGAGAGCGACGGGCCGGATGCGCCTCCGGTGGCGCTGGTGAATCGAACGATGGCGCGCCAATACTGGCCGGGCGAAAATCCACTCGGGAAGCGCTTCAAGCTGGACGATGGAACGGCAACGGCGCCGTGGATCACGATCGTGGGAGTGGTGGGGGATGTGCGGCAGGTAGGGCTGGATGCTGTTGCGCGGGCGGAGATGTACTTTTCGTACCAACAGCCGGCGGTGTCGTTCGGCTATTTCACACCGCGCGATCTGACGGTGCGGGTGGCGGGAGATCCACTCAATCTGGCGCCGGCAGTGCGGCACGTGATTACGGGGGTGGATCGGGATCAGCCCATTTCGCACGTGCAGGCGATGGGGCAATTGCTCGATTCCGAGGTCGCCAGCCGGCGTGTGCAGGCGCAATTGCTTGGGGTATTTGCAGCGCTCGCGCTCATCCTGGCGTCAGTGGGGATTTACGGTGTGCTGGCTTACGTGGTGGAGCAGCGGACTTCGGAGATTGGCCTGCGCATGGCCCTGGGCGCGCGAGGAACCGATGTATTGCGGGCGGTGATGGGCCAGGGTGCGAGGCTGATTGCCAGCGGGATTGTGCTGGGTATGGCGGGAGCGTGGGCGCTGACCCGGCTGATGGGTGGATTGCTTTACGGCGTTCGGACAACGGATGGGGCAACGTTCGCCGAGGCCGTCGCGCTTCTGTTGGTGGTGGGCCTCAGCGCCTGCTACCTGCCGGCGCGGCGGGCGGCACGTGTGGATCCGATGGTGGCGTTGAGGTACGAGTGATGCGGTGGAAGGAGAAACTGCGGTTGCGGTGGCGTTCGTTGGTGCGGCGGGGGCGGGTGGAACGGGAGCTGGATGAGGAGCTGCGGTTTCATCTGGACGAGCAGATTGCGGAGAACCTGGCGGCGGGGATGAGCGCGGAAGAGGCGCGGTATGCGGCACGGCGGACGGTGGGAGGAGTGGAGCAGATCAAAGAGGCGTGCCGGGACATGCGGGGCATGCAGTGCATCGAAAGTTTTGTCCAGGATATCCGGTACGGGGTGCGAACGCTGTCTAAGAATCCCGGCTTCACAGCGGTCGCGGTTCTGACGCTGGCGCTCGGGATCGGAGCGAACACGGCCATTTTCACTATTGCGGATGCCGTCCTGCTTCGGCTGCTGCCGGTGAAGGATCCGGAGAGACTGGTGTTGATAAGCCGGCCCGATA
>JASHOO010000304.1 GCA_030041035.1 Bryobacteraceae bacterium
TGATGATTCGACGGCCCAAAATATTGGGGTCGCCACCAAAATGCCGCTGCCAGAATTCGTAGCTCATCGCGGCGTAGGCGCCCTTGGCCGTTACTACCTCCTGCTCTGTCACCAGCCGGCCCAGTATAGGCTCTACCCCAAACAAGGGGAAAAGGCCGGGCGTGACTTGCTGCATTCCAATACGTTCCGGTACCCCGGCACCGCTGAGAGCGTTCCCTTCGGTACCCCACATGGCGGCCTCGATCCGATCGAACGGCTGGCTCTCCTCCCTCCAGTGACGCAAGTCCGTCCTTGACAGAGGATACTGGGAAGGGGTTGCCTTCAAAGGCGCGTTGACGATGGTCACCAGCCGGTCGCCGTCGGGGTAAGGGGCGCGGCGCAGCAGGATTGCATTAATGGCGCTGAAAATGGTGGTGTTTGCACCGATTCCAATTGCCAGTGAGAGCACAGCCACGAGCGTGAAGCCGGGGCTCTTTTTCAGCAGCCGGACGGCATGCCGCAGATCCTGAAACAGGGTTTCCATCTTGCTACCTCCCTGTGTGGTATTTTAGCCAGCCTACCACTTTCGTCAAACCAGGTCAGCGAGGAGCCCGCCACCTGCGCTCGGTAATCAGCATCGGAAGGCGCAGCGATACAAGTAGACACAAACGTTTGTTGGAGTGTGGACTATCAAGATACCCCGTTATAGGAGGTCGGACGGTGAATGCGCTCTGCCTGGGGCCACTGAGACGGGCATGCCGGGCGACATTGCTCAGGCGCGCGTGAGGACGGGGAGCTAAAGACCGTGCGCCGGGAAGGTGGAAGCCGGTATCTTCGATGCGCGCGTAGAATAGTGGATTGCGTATCCTCCAGGACAAAGGCGTACTGATCACCGGTGGCGGCCGCGGGATCGGGAAACGTCTCGCATTGGGCTTCGCGCAGGCGGGCGCCAGGGTCGGGCTGGTTTCGCGGACGCAGGCGGAGCTGGATGCCACCAAGCTGGAGATTGAGCATGCCGGCGGCACGGCGCTGCGGCTGCGCGCGGACGTGCGCGACTTCGAGCAACTGACCGCGGCAGTGGATCGCATGCGCGTGGTGTTCGGCGGCGTGGACGTGCTCATCGCGGCGGCGGCGGTGCAAGGGCCGATCGGCCCGTTTGCCGAGGGGAAGCCGAGGCAGTGGTGGGAAGTCATCGAAACCAACGTTCTGGGCGTGATGCACGCGTGCCGGGCGGTGCTGCCGCAGATGATCGAGCGGCGCTCGGGAAAGATAATTGTGCTGAGCGGTCCGGGAGGAGAGGAGGCGCGGGCGAACTTTGCGGCGTTTGCGGCGTCGAAGGCGGCCGTGGTGCGCCTGGTGGAGACGCTTTCAGAAGAGGTGAGCGAGCACAACGTGCAGGTGAACGCGCTGCTGCCCGGCGGCACCTACACCAGCATGACCGATGAAATTATTCAGGCGGGCGAAAGCGCAGGCGCGAAGGACCTGGAGGAAGCCGAGCGGGTGCGCATCACGGGAGGCGTTCCACCGGAGAAACAGATTCAACTGGCGCTGTTTCTGGCCTCGGAGCGGTCGAATCACGTGAGCGGCAAGCTGATTCACGTGAACGACGACTGGAAGCGCCTGGAGCACGGCAACGTGAATCCGGCGGCTTACACGCTGAGGCGGGTGTCGAAAGTGTAGGGAGCGAAGGGCTCGGTGGTTCCGCCATGTGGGCGATGCAGGCGATCGGATATGTGAGAAGTCCGTACCGGGAAACGCGGCAGGTCCCGAAGGGACTGGGCGCGAAGCACGAGGCGGAGGGGATTCTCGAGATACGAGCGGAGTTCGAGGACGGTCTCCAAGATATCGAAGGCTTTTCTCACCTGTTCGTGATCTGGGCATTCGACCGCGCCGAAGGGTACAGCCTGGTGGGAACGCCGCCGAGTGACGACCGGCCGCACGGCGTATTTGCGACGCGCTCGCCGCGCCGGCCCAATCCGATCGGGCTGACGGTGGTGGAGCTGGTGTCGCGGGAAGGACGGATGCTTCGCGTACGCGGCATCGACATGCTCGATGAAACGCCGATTCTCGACATCAAGCCTTATCTCTCCAGCGTTGCGCCGGAACGGCTGCGGCGCGGCTGGCTGGAGGAAGCCGAAGGGCGGGCGGCAGGCAAACGGTAGTCTGACGATGCCGCGAATGGCGGGAAAATGGGCGTCGCCGCGCGTTTTTTGTTCGAGATATGATCCGTGCGAGGTCTGGCTTTATGCGAAAAGGTACTCTGATCGGGTTGCTGGTTCTGATTTTTTCGGTGGGAGCTTCACCGCAAGAACAGAGGCCTGTGAAGAAGAGGCTGCTGGCGATCGGGATGTCGGCCGGGTTCCAGCACGATTCGATAACGTACGGGCTGGCGACGTTGTGGAAGCTGGGGCAGGAATCGGGGCTGTGGGACACCTACATCCGCACCGATACGCAACTGATCACCAAGAAGAAACTGGACGCGAACGGGAAGAACCTGGACTATTTCGACGCGGTGGTATTTTACACGACGGGTGAGCTGCCGATGGATGAGGAGCAGAAGGCGTCGTTGTTGTCGTTCGTGAGAGATGACGGCAAGGGATTTCTGGGCGTGCATTCGGCGACGGACACGTTTTACAAGTGGCCGGAGTACGGCGAGATGATCGGCGGATATTTCAATGACCATCCGTGGCACCAGAAGGTGAGAGTTAACGTGGAAGACCGCGATTTTCCGGCCACGAAGCAGTTTCCGAAGTCGTTTGAGATCACGGATGAAATTTACCAGTTCAGGGATTTCTCGCGCGATCGCGTGCGCGTACTGATGTCGCTGGACCCGAATTCGGTAAACCTGACGGGACCGAGGGTGCATCGCACGGACAAGGACTTCGCGCTGACCTGGGTGCGCAACTACGGCAAGGGACGCGTGTTCTATACGGCGCTGGGGCACGAGTATCAGGTGTGGGACCGGCCGGACATTCAGAAGATGTGGCTGGAAGCGGTGAAGTGGGCGATGGGGATGACACCAGGCGATGCGGCGCCGCGTCCCAAGCCGGCGGACTAGGCATCACCAGGGATTCTTGGGAACGGATTCGATCAGGCTGCGCGTGTAGGGATGCTGCGGGGCGCGGAAAATCTGGTCCGTAGGAGCGCATTCCACGATAGAGCCATTGTGGAGAATGGCGACGCGGTGGCAGAGTGAACTCACCGAAAGCAAATCGTGCGAGATGTAGAG
>JASHOO010000305.1 GCA_030041035.1 Bryobacteraceae bacterium
GAACCTGGACAGCAATCGCCTGCGGCGCGGCACGGTGAGTTACGCGCGCCAGACCGGCCGCGTAGAATTGCGCCTGGCTCTCGCTGAGCCCGACGGACGCACCTTCGAGCAGAATGCAGTTTTCTACGGCGCTCCTCCCGCCGAGGAAGCAACGCCGCGATTGTCGGCCTCCGCTCAGAAGCCGTCGATGTTTTCCCCGCCCGCGACCACTGCTCAGGAAAAGCCCGTCGAGCTGCCCGCGGTGACCGAACAGCGCTCGCGCCGCAAGCCGCTGGTTCAAAGCGGCACCGAGCTGCCCTTTACCTGTTCGCCTGGTGACGTCTTCCACAAGACCGATGCGCCTGCCGGATGGGACACATTCACCTGCAAGGGGAAGAACGTCTGGAGCCGTGCCACCGCTCAGGCGAGTGACGCACGCCCTGGCCAGCGGCCGAGCGCCACAACGCTGATGGCGAAGCCGGTACCGACGACGTAGCGGAGGCCGGGTACATACCTGGCACCTGCAAAACCTGTTCTAGCGTCCGTCACTGCTCGTACCAACGGAGGACACGCAGGGCGCGGAGCGTGTTCCACCGGCTGGGGCGGCCATCGCCGTCATCGAGTGCGAAGTGGACCGCGCCGGGATGCGTGTTCTCCAGAAGCCAGGTGCCGTCGGACTGCTGTTTGGATTTGAGTAGCTCAATAGCTTCGTCCACGCGCCTGTCCGGCGGATCGCCGGCCGCCCGGAAGTACTCGAGACCGCGCAGCACGTCGTAGTGCCAGCGCGTGGGAAACGAGCATTCGAGCCATGCGGGGTTGACGACCTCGCCGGTGCTCTTACGCCGGAACAACTTGCGTTCCAGCAGATATTGCTCACCCCGGCGGCGAGACGCCATCGATTCCGCTGAGCCGCCGGTTGCGCGCTCGTGGGCCAAGAGGCCTTCGAGGACTCTGATTGTGGTGTGGAACGAGGAGCGAACCGAACCATGCTCCGCCTCGCAGTTCCAGCCACCGTCGGCGAGCTGCTCACCGAGTAGCCGCGCGACCACACCATCGACATCCTGATCGAAGTAAGCGCCCAGCGCGACCGTCAAACCGTTGATGCACGGCTCGACCTCACCGCTGAAGAACGGCTGGCCGGCGTGCTCCCAGCGGCAATGTTCCCGCACCTGCGCCACCGCCCGGCGCACTGGATCACCGCGGGGATCGATGCCGAACTCGTGAAGAGCGACGAGACTGTAAGCCGTGGCGGTCCAGGGTTGACCTGCGGATTTCGGCCTGGGCGAGGGAAACAACGCGCCCCGCTCCCACTGGCCGTCTTCGCCTTGCAGGGCCAGCAGCCGGGCACCCCACCCTTCGGTCGCAACGCGGGCGCGTTCGGCTGCGACGATTGCCGGCGGCGCATCGGCGAGGTCGCGCAACACCTGCCAGCGGATGGCGGGGTCAGAGTCGAGCAGCCAGTCGAGCACCGCCATGGGCCGAGTGTAACATCACATGGAATGCGGCACGCCTCGCCTCAAACGGCGCTGGGATAAAGTATATGGGAAGGATTCTCTATGCCCATTTCCAGACGTCATTTCCTCACCACTACCGCGGGGCTCGCCGCCTCGGCTCTCGCCGCACAGGAGACGACTTCGCCCAACGGCCGCGTGCAGGTCGCGACCATCGGCCTCGGTGGCATGGGCACCGAAGACACCCACACCTCCACCCACGTGCCCGGCGTCCAACTGGTGGCCGTGGCCGACATCTATCAGGGCCGGCTTGATCACGCCAAAGAGGTTTTCGGCAAGGATATCTTCACCACCCGCGACTACCGCGAGGTGCTGGCGCGCAAAGACATCGACGCCGTCATCATCGCTACGCCCGATCACTGGCATTCGACGATCTCCATCGACGCCATGAACGCCGGTAAAGACGTCTACTGCGAAAAGCCCATGGTGCAGCGCGTGGATGACGGCAAACAGGTCATCGCGGCGCACGAGAAAACCGGACGCATCATGCAGGTGGGCAGCCAGCGCGTCAGCTCCATCGTGTATCAGAAAGCCAAGGAGCTTTACCGCAACGGAGCCATCGGCGAGTTGAACATGGTGGAGGCCTGGTGGGACCGCAACTCCGCCATCGGCGCCTGGGAGTATTCCATCCCGCTCGATGCCACGCCCGAGACCATCGATTGGGACCGCTTCCTCGGCCGCGCCCCCAAAGTTCCCTTCGAGCCGGTCCGCCTGTTCCGCTGGCGCAATTATCGCGATTACGGCACCGGCGTCGCCGGCGACTTGTTCGTTCACCTGTTCTCCGGCATGCATTTCGTCACCGGCGCCATCGGCCCCACACGCGTCTACGCCACCGGCGGGCTGCGATTCTGGAAAGACGGGCGCGACGTGCCCGACGTCATGCTGGGCCTCTATGACTACCCGGCTACCGGCGCGCATCCTGCCTTCAACCTGGCGCTGCGCGTCAATTTCGTCGATGGCGCCGGCGAAAGCTCCGGCTTCCGCTTCGTGGGCAGCGAGGGCATCATGACCATCGGGGAAGGCGTGACGCTTTCCAAGCAGCCCCGCGAATCCGAGCCCGGCTACACCATCGAAAGCTTCACCGACGCCATGCAGAAGGATTTTCTCGAAGCCTACCGAAAGAAATATCCGCCGCAGCCTATGAACGCCGACAGCATCCGCCCGCGGGACGAGGAAAAATACGTTCCGCCGCAAGGCTACAGCGATCACTTTGACCACCACCGCAACTTCATCCAGGCGGTGCGCACCCGCAAACCCGTGGTCGAAGATCCAACCTTCGGCTTCCGAGCCGCCGGTCCCGCGCTGCTCTCCAACATCAGTTACTTCGAGCAACGCATGTGCAAATGGGACCCGGCGACGATGACGCTCGTGGGTTGATCGGCGGCCAATAGCGGACCCCGGGGTCTTGAAATCGCGCACCTCGTCCCGCAAACGGACAGGCTCCGGCGCGGTTCGAAGGGATAAATCGCAGCCGGTCAATCTTTTAGCAGCGGCTGGCTTCGGCAAGCCGAGTGCAAAGCGACCAGTGCATGCCTGCCCTTGACGATTTCGCCTATGCACTTCGGGCCCTGCGCAGGAGTCCCGCTTTCACCGCCGTCGCCGTGCTGTCGCTGGCTCTCGGGATCGGCGCCAACGCCGCCATCTTCTCCCTCATGGACCAGGCCATATTGCGCTTCCTGCCCGTGAAGGACCCCAAACAGCTCCTGCTGCTGGATTGGGAGGGCGGCAACTTCTGCTGCTCCTACCGCGGACCGCACACATTCGCCTATCCCACGTATGTGGATCTCCGCAATGGCCAGCCGGGCGTTTTCACTGGTCTTGCCGCCCAATATCAGGATGTTGCCGACGTCGCGGCCGGCGGCTTGGCGCAGCGCGCGAGTGTCGAGCTGGTTTCCGGCAATTACTTCCAGGTGCTGGGTGTCGGTCCCGCGCTGGGGCGCATGCTCACTCCCGACGACGACAAAGTGAAAGGCGCCGAGCCTTATGTCGTTCTCAGCTACGGCTACTGGACCAGGCGCTTTGGCGCTGACGCGTCCATTCTGAACAAGGCCATCCGGGTGAACAACCACCCCATGACCGTCGTGGGCGTCGCGCCAAAGGGCTTCAAAGGCATCGACGCAGTCAGCCCGGTGGACCTCTTTGTGCCCATGATGATGAAAGCGCAGATCACACCCACCTGGGACGATCTCGCGCGCCGCACCAGCGTCTGGCTGAACATCTTCGGCAGACTGAAACCCGGAGTCAATGTGGAACGGGCGAGAGCGGCTGCCGAAGTGGTTTACCGGCAAGCGCTGGTCGAGGACCTGACAGAGCTGCCGGACGCCGGCCCGGAATTCAAGAAAGGCTATAACCGCCGCAGCTTCACGTTACACCCGCTCGCACAAGGCCTGTCCGGCATCGACAGCCCGCTGCTTACGCCGATCGTTGTGCTGTTGTGCATGGTCGGGACCCTTCTGCTCATCGCCTGCGTGAATCTCGCCAACCTGCTGGTGGCGCGCGCGGCCAACCGCAACCGGGAAATTGCCGTGCGCCTCTCGCTGGGCGCGACACGTGTCCGGCTCTTCCGCCTGATGATGGCGGAAAGCCTGGTTCTCTCCCTGGCGGGTGGCGCTTTAGCTCTGCTGGTGGCCGCCTGGACCTCGGCATTCCTGGTCCAACTGGCGCCGCCAAGCCTCCTCCCGGCCGGCGCCATGGCGACGACCCCCGACTGGCGGGTCCTGCTGTTCACCTTCGCGCTCTGCCTGCTCACCGCGCTGCTGTTCGGCTGTGGTCCCTCGTTGCAGGCCAGCAGAACGGATGTGGCCTCCATGCTGACGGGCGAAGCGCGTACGGTTTCCGCGGGGCGCGGTCAGGTAAGGCTGCGCCGCGGACTGATGGCCGCACAGGTTGCGCTGTCGGTGCTCCTGTTGGCCGGAGCCGGCTTATTCGTGCGCAGCTTGCGCAACGTCTTTGCCGTCGACCCGGGCCTGCGCATCGACAAAATGCTGACTTTTTCCATCGATCCCTCGCTCCAGGGCTATCAACCAGACCGCGCCCGCCGCCTTTTCTCCGATCTACAGGACAACTTGCAAAAGATCCCCGGCGTCGTCTCCGCGAGCGGAGCCACTTTTCCGGTCCTGGCGGGTTATCGCGATGAAGGCACTCTCGAGGTTGAAGGCTACTCGGCTAAAAAGGAAGAGAACATGCAAGCCGGGTGGGATCAGGTCCTGCCCGGTTTCTTCTCCACCATGCAAATCCCGCTCGTCGCGGGCCGCGAATTCACCGCGCGCGACACCGGCGCTTCGCCCGAGATCGTCGTCGTCAACGAAACATTCGTCAAGCGCTTCTTCCCTCATTCCAATCCGATCGGCCGCCGCA
>JASHOO010000306.1 GCA_030041035.1 Bryobacteraceae bacterium
CCGCAATCACCGAGCACCAGACATACCAGGGAATTGAAAAACGCACGGATTCTTCGATTATACCGGGAGCGTTTGAGAATCCCCGTCTGCCCCAAGCACTCCTGTTACAAACTCATGAACTTTAGATTTTTATTACCCTTGTCACTCCTCTGTTTCGCCGCTTTTGGTACCGACCGCGGCGATCATGTCGAATACGTCGGTGGAACTATCTCCGCTCTTCCTACCAAGACTGATGGCTACATCAACACCCACGGTGAGGACCTTTTCCTGTTTCAGACGAAAGACGTGACTGTCCAGATACCCTACGAGAAGATCAATGTTCTCGAGTATGGCCAGCGCGTGAGCCGGCGCTATGCCGAAGCCGTTCTGCTTTCCCCTGTTTTTCTCCTGAGCAAGACCCGCAAGCACTATTTGACGGTTGAGTTTACCGACGACCGGGGCAAGCAGCAGGCGATGGTGTTCCTGGTCAGCAAAAACGATGTTCGCGCGCTGCTCGTGATCCTGGAGGCCAAGTCGGGCCGCAGGATCGAGTACCAGGACGACGATGCCCGCCGTTCGGGAAAGGGGTCCTAAATGCTTGTCCCCGTTATGCTTCTTCTGCTGGCTGCGGCCGACAAAGCCCCCGACCCGCCGGACCCGTCGCTCATTGACCAGGAGTCGCTCCAAAAGCTGTTGACAGTTCGGCGCGTCTTCATCGACCGTTTTTCCGGCGGCGAGACGGCGGAGCAGATGCGCGACATGATCCTGAGCGGCTTGCAGAACACTAAGTTGTTTGTAGTCACAGAGAACCAGGACAAAGCCGACGCCTACCTGCGCGGATCAGGCGAGGACCTGGTTTTCACCGACGAGCACAGCTCCAGTGACAACATCCACGCGCAGGCGAACGTATCTAAAGGCAGCAGTGAGAGTTACAGCGGTCGAACCAGCGGCCGCGACACCACCAACCGTTCCCAGGGCGTGGATTTCGGTGACAGCGAATCCACTCACAGCCTGGAACGCCGTCACGAAGCGGTTGCCGCCGTTCGCCTGGTGACGAAGGACGGTGATGTGATCTGGTCGACCACTCAGGAGAGCCAGGGCGGCAAATTTCATGGCGCCAGCGCGGATGTAGCCGACAAAATCACCAAAAAACTGCTGGCAGATTACGACCGCGCGCGCCAGCTGAAATAAGTTTACATCCACATCTACTTTCGCCTTGTCTTCGCCTTCTGGCCGTGATATTCTCCTGGCTGCCGCACCTTGCGGCGGAGGAACAAAATGCCGTTGAGCGAAGCACTGCTACCCGAGTTTGACGAGGAAATGAAGAATACCCGGAAGATGCTGGAGCGCGTTCCGGACGAAAAGTTCGACTACAAACCCCACGAAAAATCAATGACGATGGGACGGCTGGCGAGCCACGTGGCCGAGATGCCCAGTTGGGCGGCGCACACAATGCAAATGGAGCTGCTCGAAATGCAACCCGGCCAGGCTCCTTACCTGGCCAAATCCAACAAGCAGTTATTGGAAGATTTCGACAAAAACGTCGCTGAAGGACGGAAGCTGCTCGCCGCGGCGACGGACGCCGATTTCGCCAAGATCTGGACCTTCAAGTACGGCGGACACACCGTATTCGCGGCGCCCCGCTCGGTGGTGATTCGGAGCGTGGTGATGAACCACATGATCCACCATCGCGCGCAATTGGGCGTGTATCTGCGGCTGAACGAAGTCGAGATTCCGGGGATGTACGGGCCCTCGGCCGATGAGATGAAATACTGGACAGCTCAAAACAGCTAAGCTGGTAAGAAATGGCTGAAGTTCGCCAGGTGCTGGACGGCTTTGATCCCCTGACTGCCGAATGGTTCGAGAAGCGGTTCTCTGCACCCACCGAGCCGCAGGTGCTCGGCTGGCCTGAGATCCGCTCCGGCCACGACGTGCTCATCTCGGCGCCGACCGGTTCGGGGAAGACGCTTTCGGCGTTTTTGATCTGCCTGGATTCGCTGGTGCGGGCGGCGCAAGAGGGCACGCTGCGGGATGAGACGACAGCAGTTTACGTTTCACCGCTCAAAGCGCTGAGCAACGATATCCGCAGAAATCTCGAGGCGCCGCTCGCGGAGATCACTGCGCTGGCGGCGGAAAAGGGGATTCTGCTGGCGCCCATTCGCACGGCTGTGCGCACCGGAGATACTCCGATGTGGGAGCGGCAGCAGATGGGCAAGCATCCGCCCCACATTCTGGTAACGACTCCCGAGTCGCTCTATATTCTATTGACCGCCGAAGGTTCGCGGCGCATGCTGCGCACCACGCGGACGGTGATCGTCGATGAGATTCACGCGATGGCCGACGACAAGCGTGGGGCACATCTGGCATTGTCGCTAGCGCGGCTGGATGCACTGGTAGAAGGCCCGAGACCGCAGCGCGTGGGACTTTCGGCAACAGTCAAGCCGATTGATGAAGTCGCAGAGTTCTTGAGCGATCGGGCGCGGATCATTCAGATCGGCCATCGGCGCGCGATGGAGCTGGCGGTCGAAGTTCCGAAAGACGAGTTAAGCGCGGTAGCGACCAACGAGATGTGGGCCGAGATTTACGACCGCGTGGCCGACCTGATCCGCGCTAACCGCACGACGCTGGTATTCGTGAACACGCGGCGGCTGGCAGAGCGGGTCTCGCATGCGCTGACCGAGCGGCTGGGCGAGAACGCGGTACTGCCGCACCATGGCAGCCTTTCGCGCGCGCTGCGCTTTGAGGCCGAGGCGCGGTTGAAGCGCGGGGAACTGCGCGCGGTTGTGGCGACGGCCTCGCTGGAATTAGGAATCGATATCGGGACGGTGGATCTGGTTTGCCAGATCGGATCGCCGCGATCGATTGCGGTGGCGTTGCAGCGCATTGGGCGCTCGGGACATTGGGTCGGGGCGCTGCCGCAAGGCCGGATCTTCGCAACCACACGGGATGAGTTGGTGGAGTGCGCGGCGGTGGTGCGCGCTATGCGAGCGGGGGAACTGGATCGCCTGGACATTCCACACGGGCCTCTGGACATTCTGGCGCAGCAGGTGGTGGCTACGGCGGCCACGGGCGACTGGCGCGAAGACGATCTGTTCGATTTGGTGCGCGGAACGTATTCGTATCGCAATCTGGATCGCACCGATTTCGACGCCGTGATGACCATGCTCTCCGACGGCATCACCACGCAACGCGGGCGAAGCGGGGCGTTTCTGCATCGCGATCAGATCAACGGCCGGGTGCGCGGGCGGCGGGGAGCGAGGTTGGCGGCGATCACTTCGGGTGGCGCGATTCCGGAGAACGCGAATTATTCGGTGGTAGCCGAGCCGGAAGGCAAGGCGGTCGGAACCGTGGATGAAGACTTCGCCGTGGAGAGCATGGCCGGAGACGTTTTCCTGCTGGGGACCACGTCGTGGCGTATCCGGCGGGTAGAAGCGGGCCGCGTGCGGGTAGAGGATGCGCACGGCGCTGCGCCTTCGATTCCTTTTTGGAACGGCGAAGCACCGGGCCGAACCGATGAGTTATCGCGGGAAGTTTCGCGGCTGCGCAAAGACATCGCGGCGCGAGCGCGGGACGCGGCGATTGATTTATTGATGCAAGAGGGCGCGCTCGATCGCAGCGGCGCGGAGCAGGCGGCGGACTACGTAACGGCGGGCCAAGCGATGTTGGGCGCGATGCCGACGCACGATACGGTTGTGGCCGAGCGGTTTTTCGATGAAGGAGGCGGTATGCAACTGGTTCTGCACGCTCCCTTCGGCTCGCGCATCAACCGCGCGTGGGGCCTGGCGCTGCGCAAACGGTTCTGCCGCTCATTTAATTTCGAGTTGCAAGCTGCGGCGACGGACAACGGGATTGTCATCTCGCTGAGCGAGCAGCATTCATTTCCACTCGATGTGGTGTTTGGATTTCTGCGATCGGCAACCGTTGAACAATTGCTGACACAGGCGCTGCTGGCCGCGCCCATGTTCACGGCGCGATGGCGCTGGAATGCGACACGGGCGCTGGCGGTGCTGCGGTTCAACGGCGGAAACAAGGTACCGCCACCGATTCAGCGCATGCGCTCCGACGATTTGCTGGCGTCCGTTTTTCCCGATCAGGCGGCGTGTCCGGAAAATCTGACTTGTGAGGTCCGCATTCCCGATCATCCGCTGGTGAATGAAACCATCGCCAACTGCCTGCACGAGGCGATGGATCTGGAGGGTCTGAAACGACTGCTGGACGGCATTGCCGAAGGCACGATTCGCACCGTGGCGATTGAGACGCCAGAGGCATCGCCATTTTCGCACGAGATTCTGAATTCGAATCCGTACGCGTATCTGGATGACGCGCCGCTCGAGGAGCGCCGGGCTCGTGCGGTGCAGATGCGGCGGACGCTGCCGGATCTTGCGGACGGCGTGGGCGCGCTGGACGCCTCAGCTATCGAGCAGGTGGAAGCGGAATCGTGGCCGGTGGTGCGCGATGCCGATGAACTGCACGACGCGCTGCTGACGCTGATTAGCATGACCGCCGAGGCCGGGCATGGCCGGCTCCTACGCCTTACTTTGCCCCAGGCGCCAGAGTGGCAGGGATGGTTCGATGAGCTGGCCGCGGCAAATCGCGTGGTCACAATCCGCCAGAACGGGGCTGAACTCTGGGCGGCGGCCGAACGGGCCGGAATGGCGCAGGCTGCGCATTTTGGCTCGGGCGATGAACAGCAGGCTGCGGTGACGGAAACGCTGCGGGGCTGGCTCGAATCGATCGGGCCGATTACAGCGGAGGCGCTCGCGGAGCGGCTGGTGCTCAGCCGGGAACTGGTGGAGGCAGGGCTGGCGCGCCTGGAAAGAGAAGGGCAGATTTTGCGCGGGAGGTTCAGGCCCGGGAGTTCGGCAGAGGAAATCGAATGGTGCAACCGGCGCGTGCTGGCGCGCATTCACAGGCTGACGATCAACCGGTTGCGGCGGGAGATCGAGCCGGTGGCGACGGCCGATTTCATGCGGTTCCTGTTCCGGTGGCAGCACCTGGCGCCGGGCAGCCAGTTGCATGGATTGGATGGTGCGCTGCAAATCATCCGGCAGCTTCAGGGATATGAGATTTCGGCGGCCGCGTGGGAATCGCAGATTCTGCCGCGGCGTATTGCGAAATACTCACCGGATCTGCTGGATCAGCTTTGTCTCGCAGGCGAGGTGGTGTGGGGCCGGCTGTCGCCGCATCCGGCGTTCGAACGCGAGGACCCCGGCCGTGTACGGCCCACACGCGTGGCGCCGATCGCGATTTTTCTGCGCGAGGACGCGGAGTGGCTGCTGCCCGCGGCGCGGGAAGGCGGCCCCGCGGTTGAGGATTCGCTTTCCCACGCGGCGCGAGAGGTGCTGGGCGCACTGCGTCAGCACGGAGCTTCGTTCTTTCCGGATTTGACGCGCGCGACGGGACGGCTTTCGAGCGAAGTCGAAGACGGGCTGTGGGAGCTGGTGGCGGCAGGCCTGGTGACGGCCGATGGATTCGAGAATCTGCGTTCGCTGGTAGACCCGAAGCGCAGGCGCGGGGAAGGCAAGGGGCGAAGTGCGCGGCCACGGCATGCAGCGGGACGGTGGGCGCTGTTGCGGACGGCTACCACCGCGGCATCGGCATCGCACGAAGCATTTGCCAATCAATTGCTGCTGCGGTGGGGCGTGGTGTTCCGCGATCTGCTGGCGCGCGAGACGCTGGCGCCGGCGTGGCGGGATCTGCTGATCGTGCTGCGGCGGATGGAGGCGCGCGGGGAAGTCCGGGGCGGGCGGTTCGTGACCGGCCTCGTGGGCGAACAGTTCGCGCGGAGCGAAGCGATTGACCTGTTGCGCACGATGCGGCGATTGGATGAGGGCACGGAGGCGCTGACGGTGGCGGCCACAGATCCGTTAAATCTGGCGGGGATCATTCTGCCTGGGCCGAGAGTGAGCGCGCTGGCGGGAGGAACGGTGGAGCTGGTGGGCTCTACGGGACTTGCGGCGGCGGGCGTAGAATAGGCATTCCAAACTGCTATGGACTGCCACACGAAAATGGCCGGGCGTGCCCGGCGCCTACACCTTGGGGCAATGGCCGGACGCGGCCGGCGCGCAGCACGGGTTGTGTGTTGGTTGATGGCGCCGCTATGCATGGCCGGGGCGGATTACAAAGCCGGGATCGGCCGCATCATCATCACGCCGGACAGGCCGATTTACATGTCCGGTTACGCCAACCGCAACCATCCGTCGGAGGGCGTGATCCACGACCTGTGGGCGAAGGCGCTGGCCATTGAGGATCACAAAGGCACGCGCGTGGTGATCGTTACGACGGATCTGATCGGCCTGCCGCGCAGTATCACCGATATTGTTGCCGCGCGGGTGGAGAAGGAATACGGCATCGATCGCGCGCAACTCGTGCTCAGCTCCTCGCACACGCACACGGGACCGCTCATCCGGCACAATCTCGAAAACATGTTCGAGCTGGGACCGGAGGACAACCAGGTGGTCAGCGATTATGCGGCCTTGCTGACGGAGAAGCTGGTGACGGTGGTCGGGGCGGCGCTAAAAGACCTGGCGCCGGCGAATTTATCGTTCGGCAACGGGCGCGCGACGTTCGCCATCAATCGCCGGCAGTATACGC
>JASHOO010000307.1 GCA_030041035.1 Bryobacteraceae bacterium
CCGGCCTCGGTGGTGCGCACCGAGGCGCCTTACACCTTCGAAAAACGCAATGCACATTACGAAGTCCGCGTGCGCCTGCCGTTCGCGGCCAAAGGCGAAGTCGGGCTGTTCAAGAAGGGCGACGAGCTGGTAGTCGAAATCGGTACCCTGCGCCGCCACATCGGCCTGCCGACCTCCATGGCCGCCCTCACTCCCGCGCGGGCCACCTTGCAGCATAAGATATTAACAGTGGAGATGAAAGAAGGCTGATATGGAAGAGAAACAGGCTGCACCCCCACCGCAAGCCGGCTGCTTCTTTTGCACGATTGCTATGCCGCAAATCTCGGCGCTGCTCAACCACTGCTGGCCGGACGAGACCCAGGAGCACTTCCGCAATGCACGCGTCGAAGTGCTCAAAGGCATTCGCAGCCTGCTGGATGCGCGCATCGAGCACCTCTCGCAGCACGCCCAGAAGGGCACAAAACTGACGGTGGAATAAACGTCGGACTTTTTTGCCGTGTATCAGAAGCGCCTCATAGCCGGTCCGGCGCTCTAGGGCGAAACGACCGGGAACCAGGCGGGATTTCCCAACAGGTGGCCGACATAGGTGAGCTGGTGTTGCGCGATGACCACTGCGTCTTGCGGAGAGATGCACTGCGGAGGAGCGCTGGACAAATGTAGTCCGCCCCGCCGGTACGCTTCGAAAATCAGTTGCGAGCAGAAGAAGCTCGCCGGCCGCGGGCCAACCAGGCGGCACAACACCTGATCCGCCGACGCAACCGCCCCCACCGTCGCGTAAGAGAGGCCGATCTGCGAAGAGGCATAGCTGATAATGCTCTGCGCAATGGCCGGATTCATCGCCGGAGATCGATAGGCCACAGCCAGCACATCGTCCGCCAGTGCAAGCTGGAGTTGCCGTCGCACCACCCCCTCGCCAATGGCCTCAATCACCTGCCCCCCGCCCACGTACAACGCCGCGTGGCTGACCACGGAGTGAGTTCCTACTCGGATCACCCATGAGATTGCGGTACGCATGGTCGACACGATGATGTCCGCGGGTTGAAGCGCGCGTTGGTCAATGCAACGGCCTCCGACGGCACCGGGATCTAAAGCGATGGGCTCTTGAAAAGCGGGCATAGTTTTTCTCCGCCCACATAGAGTACCGCGTTCCCCGCATCCCCGGTAAAGCTGCGGACGCCCTATCCCAGAAATCCCAGCTGCTGCGAGCCGAAATTGGCGAAATTGGGGAAAACCGCCGCGAGTGCATTGTTTGGAATGCCGAACCAGGAGCACAGCGTCGCTCCGTATTGATCGACCGAGGTAGTGGGGATCCAGCGTCCGCGCACGTCGGCATCGTCGGGCCCGCCCAATTCGAAGGTGGGGAACGTGCCGAACACCTGCCCACCCTGGACCGCGCCGCCCAGCACGAAATGATGGCTACCCCAAGCGTGGTCACTGCCGCCCCCCGAAGTCGGCTGGAAAGTCCGGCTGAAATCGGACTCGGTGAAGGTCGTGACATTTTGCGCCATGCCCAGTTCCTGCGTCGCCTCGTAGAAAGCCGCCAGCGCCGGGCTCAACTGTGGGTACAGAAGGTTGTGCGTGTTCAGCTCGTTGGTATGCGTATCGAAGCCTCCCAGCGAGCAGAAAAAGATTTGCCGGCTCATCCCCAGGTCGGCCTGCACCTGGATGATCTGCGCCACCTGCTGCAACTGCGCCGCAATGTTGCTTTTCGGAAACTGCGTTTTGAGCGGCGTGGCCTTGGCCAGCGCGGCCCCCAGTACTTTCGCATCGCTGATGCTGTTGGCCATGGTATTGTTGGCGGCCTGCACCAATGACATGCCGCTGTCCAGCGTCAGCAGGCTGTTCAACGCCTCCCACCGTGCCTGCGCGCTCGCCGCGTTGTTGAATCCCTTCAGTTGCAACGATTGCCCCGGCGCCACCGCAACCGGCTGCGTTTCCACCCCGGTTCCCAGCAGAATGTTCCCGTTCACCGACACAAACGTAGGAAACCCCGAGGAATTGATCCCCTGCGATGCGATGTAGTCAGCCGCGCGGCCTGCCCAGCCCGTCGAACCGTTGCCTTGCGCCAGTGACGTCTGCCATTGCAACTGCTGATCCGCGTGGGAAAACAGGTTCAATGGAATGGGCGCCTGCGACTGCTGATACTGTGCGCGCGTCAACGGCTGTACCAGCGACCCTACGTTGGCCACCACCGCCAATTCTTTGCTCGTGAACAGGCTGGCCACCTCCGCCAGCTTGGCATGAAACGCATACGGGGCTCCCGAGACGCTTGTCACCGTCGCCGTCAGATCGCTCGCCGTGAGCGCGAGCCCCGCGCGCAACGACTGGTACGCCTGGTAGCTGGCATCATCCATGGGAATGACAGAGTTGTTCGAGTCATTGCCTCCGAACAGGAATACGCAAACCAAAGCGCGATAGCCCGGCCCGTTTTGCGCCATGGCCGGAAGCATACCGAATGGACGCAGCGCCAGCGAACCGACCGTGGCGGCGCCGATGCGAATGAATCCGCGACGTGTGAACATGTTCCGTTTCCTCACTGCATGATCTGGTATTCGCCTGACGTCAGCACCACGTACAGCGCGGCCTGCACCTGGGCCAGCGTGCCGCTGGCCGCGTTGGCCGCATCCCCGGCCTGCTGCATCAGAATCGGCGACATCGCGTTGTGCAGGAACGCGTAGCTGATGTAATCGAGCAAGGCATTCGTGCTCGTGGCATTTTGCACAAACGGCGCCAGGCTGATCGTCGTGGAGGCGTCGATCGTGTGATACAACGCCGCGTTCACGAAGTCGGCGCGATCGGCCGCCGTCTGTGTCGAGTAGATCTGGAATTCCGGCCCAAGCAGCCCGTTCTCCGTGCGGTATTGCGGCGAGAAGTAGCTGAATACGCTCGGCGCACGGAAAAGGTTCTGCCCCATAAGGTTGGCATAGATGTTGATCGTGTTGCCGGCGCCCACCGTAGCGTTCAGGCCGCGCAGAACGTTGGCCAGAAACAGCACCGGCTCGCGCATATGCCCGAAACTCGGGTTGACGGGCATATTCGGATTATCATTTGCGCGCGCTTCGGGATCGGTGAGAATCGCCGTGATTACGGCCTGCATATTGCCGCTGACACCGGTACCGTCGTTGAGAAATACGTTGGAAACGCGCTCCACGTAACCGGGGCTGGGATTGCTCGTCACCAGATGCTGAATCAGTTGCGTGCACACGAACGGCGCCATGGTATTCTGTTGCATCAGCGCATCCAGCAGGGACGCCAGGTCCTGCTCCGCCGTCTGGCCGGCCGGAATTACGATGTTGGAAAAAATCGTTTTTTGGCTGGTGTCGTGATTGTGCTCCACAGCATACATTTGTCCGAAAAAGTACGCCGGGTTGTCGCGTTGCGACGTGGCGCCCGACGCGGTGGGATAGGTCCAGCCGGTCAGCACCTTCGCCATGTTGGGGACCACGGTCGGATCGAACGTGGCAACCGGAATCTGATTTTGGCCGAGCACCGGGGAGCCGTCGGGATTGAGCTGAACCAGCCCCAACGTGAATAACTGCATCAGCTCGCGCGCGTAGTTCTCGTTCGCCGCTGTGTCCTTTGCCGGATTCGCCTTGTTGTTGTTGGCCATGTTCAGATACCGGCCCATAGCGGGATTCAGCGTCACGGCTTGGATGATGTCGCGGTAATTGCCGAATGCGTTGTCGCGAAGAACGCGCCAGTAAGGCGGAAACGCGTAGGCCTGGCGAACACCCGACTGCGCCGACACCACCCACATTTCACTGAGCGCGAAGGCCACCCGCTGCCGAAGCTGGTCCTGGCCGTTCACCGCATTCTGATAGAACGCGGCCACTACCGGAGCCAGATCGGTGTTCGGTTTCCCATCAGCGGCAAGAATAGGCTGATCCGGAAGGTCGGACGTGTTCAGCGCGAACTGGGCGTTCAGCCAGTTCGTGATGCCCATCTGCTGGAGTTGAGCGATGGAGGCCGGTGTCGGTCCCCATGTCGCTTGATCCAAGAATCGCGCGGCGGCGTGATCGTTCAACATCGCCGGCCCGGTGGTCTGGGCGAATCCGGCTAACAGCGCCACGATCGCCGCCCCTAAGACGATTCCAATCTGTCGCACCCTACACAGAACACCAACCTGCCGGAAAAGTATCGCGGGAACCGTAGAATTTCATCTGACCCAGATTTTGTTCTGATTTCAGAACAAACGTTAAAAACAATATGTTTATCCTATTGACGAAAGGCAACATTTCGATAATATTGTTCTGAATACAGAACAGAGCGGCTGTCTTCCAGCCGCGTGGCCTGCTTAGGCGTCACGGGAGCGTGCATGGAAGAGCTGGAGCGGTATGACATCTACTTCACGGATCGGGCGGGGAAAAAAGAGATTCGCGATCCTCTTCCCTACTATGGAACTCTCGACGGGGCTAAACAGTTCTGTCTCCGTTACTTCGAGGAGGTTGGGTCCCGCTACGCCATAGCGGAGATTTACCGGGCGAGCGATCCCCTGAAACCGGTCGCCTACGTCGAAAACCCCAAACCCAAGTAAGCTCGCGCGGGCACAGTCGGCGCCGTTCACGGCCGCGGTAGGTCAAACGCAGGATGTGTCCTTGCTTCAACGCAAGTAACTCGAAACCCGCCCTGTTACAATACGTCGAAGCTCTGGGAGCACCCATGGCCCAGAGCGATACGATGCCCGTCTCCGGCAAACTTAGCGGCCAGGCCGTCATCAACGAACTGATCCGCAACATGGAACTCGGCCAGTTCGAGATGGGCTACAGCGTCCTGCTCCCTTGTGTTTTCAGCCTTTATCTTCATCCGGATGACTACGCGCGCCTGGAAGGCGTTTTCAACCTGATCGCGGAGGATGCCAAGCGCGCTCTCGCCGCCCGCGTCGCTCAACTGAATGCCAAGCCCACGATTCTGGGAGTGAAGCGTCCCGGCCGCCAGCTCAAGGAGTTCAAGATCGCCGGCAGGGACTGGATCCTGGAATTTCTTCCTGACACCGAAGGTTCCGTTCCGCTCGGCGACGTCGAGATTCACTCCGAGCTGAACGAAACCGCCCAGCCGGGCTTCCGGGGCACGAAAACCACGCTGATGGGCCGCGAGCCCTCCGTCACCACTCCTCGCCCCGCAGCCGTCACCCGCCGGACCTCCGAAACGGTTTATGCCGAGATCCGCTACGAGGACGATTCCGGGCCGCAACTCTATCTGATTTCACAAAACGAAGTTCACGTGGGCCGCGGCGGCGACGACCTGGCAATGGATCTCGCGCTTTACACCAACGACGAGGTTTCGCGCGAGCATTTCGTTCTGCGCCGCGATCCGGCCACTCGCCGGTTCTACATCCTGGATAAGAGCGTCAACGGTACATGGTTGGATGGAAAGAGGTTAAAGAAAGGGGTCGAAGAAGCGGTGCCGGACCGCGCGGCTATCGGAGTCGCTCAAGTGCTGACGCTCTCCTTCGAAACGCGCAAATGAGTCCGCACATCCCCTTTGTTTTGTTGTTTTTCCTGTTTGCCGCCGCCCTCGTCGGAACACATTGGGTCAAACGGTCATGAACGCAGTTCTAGGCTGCCGCGCCGGTGCGGCGAGTGACCCTGGGTTTGTCCGCAGCAACAACGAAGACCGGGTATATACCGACGAATCGGCGGGCATATTCCTGGTGGTAGACGGGATAGGCGGGCAAGCGGCGGGGGAAATGGCGGCGCAGACGGCCGCCGATGTGATTTCGCGCTATCTCATTGAAAATGAAGCCGACGTTTGTGCAGCCATCACCGCCGCCAACAACGAGATCTACCGGCTGTCGCGGGAGCGCGAGGAATGGCACGGCATGGCTTGCGTTCTGACCCTGGCGGTCGCGCAGGAGGACCGTATCACCGTAGGCCATGTGGGAGATTCCAGACTATACCTCGTTTGGAACGGGACGATCCGCAAAATCACCTCAGACCACTCGCTGGTAGGGGAATTGGAGGATAGCGGACAGCTCACCGAAGCCGAGGCCATGGCGCATCCCAAACGAAATGAAGTATTTCGGGATGTCGGGTCACGGCCGCGCGAAGCGACCGACGGCGAGTTCATTGAGGTTCGCTCGTTCCCGTTCCGGCCCAGCGCCGCGCTACTGCTTTGCACTGACGGGCTGAGCGACGCGCTGACGGCGGCGGAGATCAACGACATTGTCCAGCGATATTCGGGGGATGCCGCGGTTGTGGCGCAAGAACTGGTGGACGCCGCCAACCGCATGGGCGGAAAGGACAATATCAGCGTGATCTTCGTGGCGGGGCCGGAATTTGCGGGCGACCGAAGGATGCGGAACTCGGCCACTCAGGTCCGCGAGGTGAAAAGCTGGTGGCGGCGGCTGCTGAACAGGATCGGCCGGCGGATCGAGCGCCATTAAATCCGCTCAATCAAGCCGCCGGTTTGAAACCCACCTGATCCAGTAACGTATTATTTCTCAACGGCTCGAAATGCTGCATGCCAAGCAGTTCGGCAAGTACGAGATCCTCTCCAAGCTGGGCAGGGGGATGACGGATGTCTATCTGGCGCTCGACCCGGCCCAGAACCGCCGGACGGTACTGAAGATCGTCGAGCAGTCGGCTGACCCCTGGACACAGATCGTGCTGGAAGCGGAGCGGCGCGGATCGGAAATCCAGAAGCAACTTCACGAGGTAGACCCACGCTTCCTCGAGGTCTATGATTCAGGCGACCGCAGCGGGTGTTACTACATCGCCATGCAGTACGTGGAAGGGCGAAGCATTGCGGAGACTCTGCAAGCGGAGAAGCGCATACATCCAGTGCGAGCGGCCGAATACGCGGCCGAGGTCGCGAACCAGCTGGAGCGATTGCATTCGTTTCAGATCGAGATCGACGGACGCAAGCGCGCGGTGGTACATGGAGACATCAAGCCGGCGAACATCCAGATCTGCCCGACGGGCGAAGTACGGCTTCTGGATTTCGGGATATCCAAAGCGATCACTTTCACGCACCATCTGACTTATCACAATCTGGGAAGCCCGAGCTATTGTTCGCCGGAACGTCTGCGGCGGGCGCAAGTGGATCCGCATTCCGACCTATGGGCGCTGGGAGCGACGCTTTACGAAATGGTGGCCGGCTTTCCGCCCTATCAGGCGCAATCCACGCAGAAACTGGAGGAGTTGATCCGGTCGAAGCGGCCTCCGCGAGCGCTACCCGATGACTGCCCGGGGCCGCTGAAGGCCGTGATCCGGAAGACGCTGGCCGGCGAGATCGAAAACCGGTACCCAACAGCGGCGGCTTTAGAGCAGGACCTGCGCGCGTTTCTTGCCGACCGTCCCACCCAAGCAGGAAGCGAACGGCAGAAGGCATGGGCCGTAAACCCGACGGTGGAGAAGGACCGCACCGCGCCGCGAACGCCATTGAAGAGCGTGCCCGAACTCGTGATTCGTGCGCGGGCGGCCCTCCGGTTGGCCAGGAAGTCATGGATTCCGATAGCGGCCGTTTCGGTGGGGCTGCTGATCGGCGCGCTTTTCTACATTGAAACCCATTTTGCCTACCGTTTCTGGATGGATAGCCGGCCGCTGCGCGGTCATCGGGATTACAGCCATGCCAGCGTGGCGGAGATCGAGGGCGACTGGAAACTATACCAACAGCTTCGCGAGCGCAATCTTCCGCTGGGCCGGTATTCGCCGGTAGTCTGGCTGACGGCTCCACTGCGCGCGGGATTGCTCGCAGCGGCGGATGATGTGATCGAGCAGTACCGGAACAGCTCCGATCCGTCGCCTGGCGATTTCGATTGGCAAAAGGCGCACCTTTGCCTGCTGCACGCGGGGGAGCTGGATGGATCGGATGCGGCGGCACGGGGCAAGCTGGCTCTGTGTAATGGCTATCTCGCGCTGCTATCAAAACCCCAGACGAACCAGACGGTGGCGCAGGCGAAGGCGCGCTTCGATGAGGCCGCTTACCGGCTGCCTCGATCTCCGGACCCGCACCTGGCGCTGGCGCGGATGGATATCTACAACTTCCGGAATGTGGGCCGGGCGGTTGCGGAGTTATCCATCGCCGAGCGCTTTGGCTATCGATCCGGTCCACGGGAGGCTGAAGAGCAGGCGGACGGATATCTGTTCCGCGCCGAGCAGGAGTTGCAGCGAGCCGAGAAGGCGGACCTGACTTCGCCCGACACGGCCAAGTTCATGGCGCGTACGCATGGCGACCTGGAACGCGCGGCCAACCTCTACGAGCCGATCGAAGGATTTTCCAATACCGGCGCCAGCCTGGAGCGTCTGGATGGTGACCGGGAAAAACTCCAAGCGCTTCAAGCGCAGAGGGACAAGGCTACGGCTCCGAAAAAGCCCTACCGGAGGCCGCGCGCGTGGCGGTAACAAAAAGCTGGGAGCAGCGTGCGATCATCCAAATCGGACCGTGGGAAAAGGTTGCGCCTGTGGAGCGCCGGCAGGAATTGCCGTGGCTGATCGGGGCGTCGGTGATGGTGTGTGCGGGGCTGGGGCTGGTTCTGTTTGCCAAGACGTTGAACTTTTCGGATTTGTCCGGGCGCCTGGCTAACGGAGAGCTGCTGAATCTCAACACGGTCAGCAAACCGGAGGAGCTGACGCCGGTTCTGCAGATTTTTCCGGATGCAGGCGAGCGGGAACTGGCGGCGGAGCGCATCACGAGATACATCGCAGCTCACAGACCGCTTCCGAACGTGGGAGCGCTCGCGCGGTTACGCCTGACGCGGCACGAAATCGAAACGGAACCGGGCTGGCATACGCTGCGCGATCAGCTTCAGCAGCAACTGGCGCGCCAGCAGGCGAAGCCGCGCAAGGGTGAAATCCGGATGGCGCTCATACCAGTGGCGAGGCTTAAGCCGATGCTGGTGGTGCGAACGCCGCGCCAGTTCGAGCTGGCGTTTGCGGGGTGGGTGGCGCTTTATCTGGCGAGTTTCTACCTGGTGCATTTCGCCTGGCGCCAGCGAGGATTTCGCGGGGACCCCATGATTTTGCCAGCCCTGCATCTGCTGAGCGGGATGGGGCTGATTCTGGCGATCAGCCTGCGCGATCCTCTGCGCGACACGCTGGAATTCAGCAAGTTCTCCTGGGGCGTGGCGCTGGGCTGCGTCACGCTGCTGCTTCCGCTTTTCCCGTGGTTCGACTACAAACGCCTAGCGAGGTGGATTTACACGCCGCTACTGGCGAGTTTCCTCTTGTTTATTCTGCTGATCACGCTGGGCTCCGGCCCGACGGGCAGCGATGCAAAGGTGAACCTCGGTCCGTTCCAGCCAGTTGAGGTGATCAAGCTGCTGCTGGTGCTGTTCATGGCCGGCTATTTCGCGAGCAAATGGGAACACCTGCGCGAGCTGCACGAGAAGCGTCTGGCGCCGGGACTGCTGGGGAAGTTAAACCTGCCGCGTTTCTCGGAAGCGTTGCCGGTGATGTGCGGAGCCGGTTGCGCGCTGGTTCTTTTCTTCCAGCTCAAGGATCTTGGTCCGGCGCTGGTGACGGGCTTCCTGTTCATGGTGATGTTCGCTGTGGCGCGGAACAAAGCCGGCCTGGCCTTGTTGGGAGTGAGCATTCTGGTTGCGGGCGTGGCCATCGGCTATCACTTCGGGCAGCCGCAGACAGTTGTGGAGCGCGTCTCGATGTGGCTTTCGCCATGGGACAACGACGTTTCGGGCGGTGACCAACTGGCACATTCGATCTGGGCGCTCGCTACAGGAGGCTTGTGGGGATCGGGGCCGGGCTGGGGCGATCCGGCGTTCATTCCCGCAGGACACACGGACCTTGTGCTGCCGGCTATCGCCGAAGAATGGGGGTTTGCGGGAGTCGCGACGATCGGACTGCTGTTCGCGTTCCTGGTAAGGCGGTCATTGCGGATCGCGCGCGCGGCGGCGAGCGAATACGCGCTGTTCCTGACGGTCGGCATGGCGAGCCTGTTTGCGCTAGAGATGCTGCTGATTTCGGGCGGGGTGCTGGGCGCGATTCCGCTTTCCGGGGTGGTTTCGCCGTTTCTCAGCTCGGGCAACACCGCGATGCTGGCCAATTTTTTCCTGTTCGCGGTGATCTTATCGGTATCGAACCAGGAGCGGCGGCCGGAGATCGGCGAGCCATTCGCGAGGTCCATCCGCTATGTGGGAGCGATACTCGGCGCTTGTGTGGTGGTGCTGCTGGCGCGGGCGGCGTATTTCCAGGTGATGCATGATCAGGATTTCCTGGCGCGCGATGTGCGGATCTTTGACAGCGACGGGGTAAAGCGCGCCCAGCACAATCCGCGGCTGACCTCGATGGCGCGCGAGATTCCGCGGGGCGACATTTTCGATCGGAACGGGGTGCTACTGGCTACGAGCGATTGGAAAGAGCTGGAGCGCTATCGCGATCAATATGAAAAACTGAGAGTCTCACTGGACGCGGTTTGTTCCCGGCTGGAAGGCCGCCACTATCCGTTCCCGGAGCTGGCGGCGCACTTTCTCGGCGACTGGCGCACGGGCGAGAATTTTCACGCGACCAACGCATCGCTCGTGGAGCACGATTCCAATATGAAGCTGCAAGGTTATCGCGACTACCAGGAACTGGTGCCGCTGGTGCGCTACCGGCACCAGCCATGGAATGCCGGAGTAGCGCAACTTCTTAGACGGGACAGGAACGTGCGGACGTCGATTGATATCCGGCTGCAAGTGCGCGCGACCGAGATTCTAGAACGGCGTTTGCGGATCGCGAAACGTGACAAAGGTGCAGTCGTAGTGATGGATGTGCAATCGGGAGACGTGCTGGCACTGGTGAGCCTGCCAGCGCCCGCGGCGGGCAAGACCGCAGGTCCTGATGAACTGCTCGATCGCGCGCGGTATGGGGAATATCCGCCGGGATCAACATTCAAGCTGGTCACCGCGATTGCAGCGCTGCGGATCGATGCGAATCTTACGAGCAAGACGTTTCAGTGCCGGCCGGTGGCCGGCGGACGCGGCGGCGTTATCATTCCCGGCTGGCGGCGCATCATAAAGGATGATATTGGGGATGCCGCACACGGCACGCTCGACATGCACCAAGCCATCACGGTTTCCTGCAACGCCTATTTTGCGCAACTGGGCGTTTACTGTGTGGGAGCCGGCCCACTGCGAGATACGCTGCATTTGCTGGGATTGCCGGATGCCGATCCGGCCGAACTGCAAGCGATGCTGCCCTTCGCCGCGTATGGGCAAGGGCCGATTCTGGCTACGCCGTTGAAGATGGCGCGGGTGAGCGCGGCGATTGCGGCGGGTGGGGTGGCTCCGACGGCACGGTGGATTGAGGATGCGGGCGGGGCGGCGAATCAGGCGTCGGTTGTGGTTGCGCCGCCGGAGACCGCGTCGTTCCTGGCCGATGCGATGCGATCTGTTGTTACGAGCGGCACGGCGCGGCGGGCGATGAAGGGAGCGCGTATCACCATCGCCGGAAAAACGGGGACTGCACAGCTGGGCGAGGGGCAGCCGCACTCGTGGTTCGCGGGATTCGCGCCGTACGACGGCGATGGGGCACCGCGCATCGCATTTGCGGTGATTGTGGAGCACGGAGGTTACGGCGGATCGCTGGCCGCGCCGATCGCGCGCGAGATTGCCGAAGCCGCGGCAGATCTGAGCATCATCCCCACAGCACCGCCTGCCGAGAAAAAGCCATGAGCCTCACCGACCTGATTGAAAGACTGGGCAAGACGATTTTCGAGGCGCCGTTTGACGCTGCCCTCGCGCCGAAGGACGCACCGGAGCTGGCTGAGATCCGGCTGGCAGTACTCGAAGAAATTCTCAAGAAGGGCCAGCGCGTGGGCGGCAGGATTTTGTTCCCGTTCAACCTGGTACGGATTTACGTTCGGGGCGTGAGCGGGGAGGAAAGCGCGTTTCTGAAGAGCGAGTTCTTGAAAGGTTACTTCGAGCAGGAGATCCGCAAGAGTCTGGCACGGTCGCGATACCGGTTTCCGGACGATCTGGAAGTAGAGTTCGAGACGGCGGCGGATCTTCCGGACGAGAAAGAGCCGTGGCTGGCAGTGGATGTAGAGTCGCGGCCCGGAAAAGAGGAGGCGGCAGCGCCGCGCCGGACAGCCCGGCTGGTGGTGGTAAGGGGAACAGCGACGGTTGCAGAGATTCTGGTGAGTAAGGAGCGGACGAACATCGGGCGCGGCGCCGAGGTGTATCGTGCCGATGGACCGTCGCGTCGCAACGATCTGACGTTCACCGAAGAGAATCGCACGGTGTCGCGGGAACACGCGCACATTGTGTATTCCAGGAAGGTGGGTGAATACAGGCTCTACAACGACCGCTGGTATCAGCATGACAAAAAGGAGCCGGGCGACTGCGGGTTGTGGATTATCCGCGACGGACTGAGCCGGGAGGTGGCGCGTAACGCTCGCGGAGTGAAGCTGCAACCGGGAGATGAGATCCAGCTCGGGCAGGCGCTGGTACGGTTTCAGGTCAAGTAAACGCAAAATCCGTTGTTGGAATCGGGCACAATCACCGCGACGGGCTCAGGTCCGTTTCGCCGCTTGCGGAAACGCGCGGATGTACTGCACGGGGACCGTTGCCTCGGCCCCCAGAAGCGGAGCGGCGTGAACGGCCCAGTAGGGATCGCGCAGAAATTCACGCGCCAACAGGACCAGGTCAGCACGGCCGGCCTGGATGATTTCCTGAGCTTGCCGAGCTTCGGTAATGAGTCCCACGGCGCCAGTGAGGATGCCGGCTTCGCGCCGAATGCGGTCCGCAAACGGGACCTGGTAGCCGGGGCCAAGCTGGATCCTGGCGTCGAGGACGTTCCCGCCTGAGGAGCAATCGATCAAATCGACGCCGCGATCGCGCAACCGCACGGCGAGCGCCACGGAATCGTCCAGCGTCCATCCGCCTTCGGCCCAGTCGGTGGCGGAGATCCGCATGAACAGCGGCTGGCTCTCGGGCCAGTTGCGCCGCACGGCGTCGGCGACTTCGAGCGCGAAGCGGATCCGGTTTTCGAATGTGCCGCCGTAGTCATCCGTGCGGTGATTCGACGCCGGCGAGAGAAATTCGTTGATCAGGTAGCCATGCGCGCCGTGAATTTCCAGCACTTCGAAGCCGGCCGCGCGCACGCGGAGGGTCGCCGCAGCGTAGGCCTCCAGGATGTTGTCAATGTCGCTCCGGCTCATTTCAACGGGCGCCGGGTCGGAAGGGAATCGCGCTCGGAGCCACGGTCTGCCATCCGCCCTGATGCTGCGGAATGGGCGCGCCGCCTTCCCAAGGCACGCGCGTGCTGCCCTTGCGTCCGGCGTGCGCGATCTGCATGCCCGGGATTGCACCCTGCTGCTTCACGAATGCGGCAATGCGGGAGAGATTCCCGATGTGCTCGTCTTTCCAGATGCC
>JASHOO010000308.1 GCA_030041035.1 Bryobacteraceae bacterium
CCGCTCACGGGCGCGCATGCGGAAGCGCCGGACTATCGCGATCACACGCCGCTGGTGTTTTACCGGCCGGGGGAATGGAAGCGCGAGTTGATCGGGGATGAAAACGAAGGGGTGGTTCACGGGATCTACATTGTCGATTGGGATGGCGACGGGCGCGACGACATTCTGACAGCGAGTTTTGTGGGTATCGATCTGTACAAACTGCAAAAGGATGGGCGCTGGAGCCGGACGGAGATCGCGAAAGGCAATCCTGCGCCGTGGCCGAAGTGCGGGTCGAGCGATGTGACGGTGGGGCGGGCCGGGGGAAAGCGCTACATCGCGGCGATCGAGCCGTGGCACGGCAACCAGGTGGTGGTTTACCGGCAGAAGGATGATGCGTGGGAGCGGCGCGTGATTGACGATTCGCTGGTGGACGGGCATACGATTTGGACGGCGGACGTAAACGGCGATGGAGACGATGAAATCGTTGCCGGGTTTCGCGGCGGGAAACGGAGCGTGTTCATCTACTACTTCGATGGGGAGCGATGGACGAAACAGGTGCTGGATGACGGCGGCATGGCGGCGGCGGCGTGCGCGGTGGCGGATTTGAACGGCGACGGGCGCGTCGACGTGGCGTGCATCGGCTCCGCGACGGCCAACCTGAAGTGGTACGAGAACCGGGGAGAGCAGTGAGGGCGCAGCCGCCGTTTTCCGTAGCCTGCTAGAATCGAGATTTGCCTGACACCTCCGTAACTGTAGTCATCCCCACGCTTTCGGCGGACCGAAGACTGGTGGAGTGTCTGGACGCGCTGGAGAGGCAGACATACCGCGGCTTCGAGGTAGTGATTGTGGACAACAGCGCTGCGGGACAGGTGCGTTCGGGCGCAGCGGGCCGGCGTGGGGCGAAGATCCTAGAGCCAGGGCGAAACGTGGGATTCGGAGCCGCGATCAACCTGGCGTTTGGCCAAAGCGGGGCGCCGTATCTGGCGGTGCTGAACGACGATGCGGTGCCGCGGCCGGGTTGGCTGGCCGCGCTTGTGGCCGCGGCGGAGGCACATCCCGACGCAGGGATGTTCGCGTCCCAGGTAAGATTTTTCGGCGAAGAACATCTGGATTCGGCGGGGATAGTGATTGCGCGCGACGGCAGCAGCAAGCAGCGCGGGCACCTGTTCCCGGCAGCGGAATTTGATCACGAAGAGGAAGTGCTTTTACCGAGCGGCTCGGCGGCGCTGTACCGGCGATCGATGCTCGATGCGGTCGGGCTATTTGACGAAGATTTCTTTCTGTATTGTGAGGACACCGATCTGGGGCTGAGGGCGCGCTGGGCGGGATGGAAATGCGTCTACGTGCCGGAGGCGATGGTGGATCATCACTATTCGCACTCGGCGGGGCGGGCTTCGCGGCTGAAGGCGTACTACGTGGAGCGCAACCGCCTGTTCGTGGTGGCGAAGAACTTTCCGGCGCGGGCGTTGTGGGTGGTGCCGTTCGCCACGCTGGCGAGGTACTGGTGGCATATGCGATCGATCGCACTGGGACGCGGGACCGCAGCCCAGTTCCGGCGAGAGGGGAACAGCGCTGCGGCACTGGCACTGATCGCGGTGCGCGCGCACTGGGGACTAGTGCGGCACGCCGGTTTGCTTTGGCGGAAAAGGGGAGAGATTCGCAGCCGGGCGAAACTTTCGGCCGGCGCCTTTGTCCGTTTGCTGCGAGCGCACGCGATTCGCACGCGGAGAGTTGCGGAGCTATGAACCATGCTGCGAGCGCCGGCCAGCTACTGATTCTGATTCCGGCGTTCAACGAAGAGGGCGCGATCGGCGGTGTGGTTCGGGCGGTGAGGGAAGAGATGCCGGGTGTGCCGGTGCTGGTGGCGGATGACTGCTCGCAGGACGCCACGGTTGTGGCTGCACGAAGCTCCGGCGCTGAAGTACTCACCCTGCCGCATCACCTTGGGCTGGGCGGTTGCGTGCAAGCCGGGTACAAACTGGCGTTTGAGCTGGGGTATGACTACGTGATTCGCGTGGACGGCGACGGACAGCACGATGCACGCGACATTCCGCGCGTGTTCGAGACGCTGCGTACATCCGGCTGCGAAATGGTGATCGGCTCGCGCTACGTGAATAGCAACGGTGGAGGGACGAGCCTGGTGCGGGCAGCCGGCATTCAGTTTTTTCGTCTGGTGCTGCGGCCGATTTTGGGCAAGGCGGTGCGCGATCCGACTTCGGGATTCGTGGGAGTGAACCGTAAAGCGCTGGGAGTCTTCAGCCGGAGTTTCCCGCTGGAGTATCCGGAGATTGAAGCGCTGGTGGTGTTGCAGCGGCGCCGGTTTCGATTTGTCGAAGTGCCCTGCCACATGCTGCCGCGGCGGGAGGGGCGCTCCTCGATCACGCCTGCGAAATCCATTTACTATATTGTTCATGTGCTGCTGGGAGTGTTCGTCAACGTGCTGAAGTACGAGCGGCGGATGCCGAAGCAACCGCGGAGGTCATGAATTGGATCGCCTCCTTAATGTAATGACAGGACTGAGCGTGCTGCTGATCGTGATGGTGCTGATTTCGGTGCGGCGCGCCAGGATACGGGTGGAGTATTCGGTAGCATGGCTGGTGGGTGCAGCGGCACTGCTGGGGTTTTCACGAGCCCGCGGATTGCTACGCACCATAGCCGATTTTCTGGGTGTGACTTACCCTCCGCTGGCGTTGATGCTGCTGGTGGGCGGTGTGTTCCTGCTGATTTTTTACCGGTTCTCCATGATCATTTCCCAATTGAAGGATGACAACATCGCTCTGGCGCAACGCGTGGCCATTCTCGAATACCATTTGCAGGTGTTAAA
>JASHOO010000309.1 GCA_030041035.1 Bryobacteraceae bacterium
TTTCCAAAGCCCTGAACGCGGTGGGAAACGAGCTTTCTAAAGAGGACGCTGCGGAATTTAGCCTGGTAGTGGAAGGTGAGACGAGGGATCTGCACCCGATTATCAGAGACGAGCTATACCGCATCGGTCGCGAGGCGTTAAGCAATGCTTTCAAGCACGCGCGGGCGCACCACATTGAGGCTGAAATCGAGTACGGAGAACGCGTGTTCCGGTTGCGAATTCGGGACGATGGTGAGGGTATTCCGGCCGAAATTTTGGAACAGGGCCGCCCAGGACATTACGGCCTCCAGGGATTACGGGAGCGCGCCCGACAGGCCGGCGCGGATTTGACTATTTGGAGCCGCGCCCACTCTGGTACGGAGATCGATCTGAGCCTTGCGGGTTCGATCGCTTACGGCAGGCCGCCGGGGCAAGGTCGTTTCCAGCTATTCCGGAAGAAAGTGGGATGAAAAGTGATTCGGGTTTTGGCAGTTGACGATCATCCTCTGCTTCGCGAAGGCATCGCCGCTCTGATCTCGACGGAAGAGGATATGGAGTTGATTGGCGAAGCTTCCAACGGGCGCGAGGCGCTCGACCTGTTTCGAAAACTTCACCCGGACATCACTCTCATGGACTTGCAGATGCCGGAAATGAACGGCATTGACGCCATCGGGGCGATTCGCGGCGAGTTCCCCGAGGCGCGAATTATCGTTCTGACCACCCAACCGGGAGATGTGCAGGTTTCGCGAGCTCTCAGAGCTGGAGCACGGGCGTATCTGTTGAAGGGCATGTTGCGAAAAGAACTTTTGGACACTATCCGGGCTGTCCATGCCGGCCAAAAGCGGCTATCCAGCGAAGTAGCGGTCGAAATCGCAGAACACGCGGCCGATGATGCGCTGACGCCCCGAGAAATCGACGTTCTTCGTTTAGTGGTAGTGGGCAATGCAAACAAGGAGATCGCTGCGCGGCTATCGCTGACCGAGGTGACTGTGAAAAGCCATGTCAAAAACATCCTAGCCAAATTGGGGGCCAATGACCGGACCCACGCGGTCACGATAGCCTTGAAGCGCGGAATCATTGATTTATAGCGGTACGGCATCCTTCGAAAGAAGGATGCTGAAGACGCCTTTAGAGGGTATCGAGAGCTGGCAGAATTTCCCTACCATTGAGTTGGGATGCGCTCTGCAACGTCTATTTTCAACCTTTCCTGATCGTTGGCCGGGTTCTGGCCTGCTGTTGCTCCGGTTAGGCCTTAGTAGCCATCTGATCTTCATTGCGATCTCCGACCTTTCGTCGAGATCCTCGGAGCCGATCGCCCTCGCAATGTGCTTAGCTGCGGCTGTAGGCGGCATTTTTCTGCTTGCCGGCCTGTGGACACCAGTCATGGGCACCCTGGTAGCCGTCGACGAGCTTTTGATCGCGTTCTTGCTTCATTCACCGGGGGAGGAGCACATGTCGACTCACATCTGCTTAGCCGTGATATCTACCAGTGTGGCGATGCTAGGGCCCGGGGCATGGTCTATCGACGCTCGATTGTATGGGAGAAGGCGCCTTTATAGCGATCGGCACAGGAACGACAGATCATCCCCCTAAAGGATAGTACTGGCACCTTCTATCGAAGGAGCGGATCGGATTAGAAAGAGGGGCGAATCCCGCCAGAATAACTGGCAGAATCAGGGACAGAACCAGAAGGAAATCGGCATTCCTTTGATGAGTGGAGAAGAGCGATGGCTATTTTAGATTTGATCGGGTCCAGTCCGAAGTTCCGGGCTGTACTGACAGACGTGGAGAGAGTTGCACCAGTGGATTCCGCCGTCCTGATCCAGGGCGAAACGGGCACTGGAAAAGAAGTGATTGCGAGAGCCATTCATGAGGCTAGCCCCCGCCGTAACCACCGTTTCGTAGCCCTCAACTGCGCGGCGATTCCAAGCGCATTGTTGGAGAGCGAACTGTTCGGCCATGAAAGAGGTGCGTTCACGGGCGCGTGCACACAAACCAAGGGGAGATTTCAGCTGGCGGATGGGGGCACGCTGTTTCTGGACGAGATCGGCGACATGCCGTTGGAACTCCAACCCAAGCTCCTACGCGCCCTGCAAGAACAGGAGTTCGAGCGTTTGGGTAGCGCCCAGACCGTCCGAGTCAACGTGCGGGTGGTCGCAGCGACCAACCAGGATCTCGCCGAATTGGTGACCAAGAAGCTGTTTCGTATAGACCTGTTCTATCGGTTGAACGTCATTCCAATCTTCCTGCCTCCGTTGCGTGAGCGCGTTCAGGACATCCCGCTGCTGACGGAGTTCTTCGTAGCAAAATTTGCTGCCCGCCTCAACAAGTCCATCGAGTTGGTACCCGATGAAGTGATGGCGGTACTCAAAGCGCACGACTGGCCAGGAAATATTCGCGAACTGCAGAATTTCATCGAGCGCGCGGTGCTCTTTTCGCCTGGGTCGGTGTTACGTCTGCCGCTGGACTTAAAGCAGACGGTGAAGCAGGACCCGGAGAGCGGTTTGCGCACGCTTGCCGATGCCGATCGGGAGCACATCCTGGAAACGTTGAATCAAACCAACTGGCTGATCGGAGGCCAGGACGGAGCGGCTAATCGGCTCGGATTGCCACGCACTACGCTGATTTACAAGATGCGAAAGCTAGGAATTGAAACACGCCGGTCCGTGGCGGCGCGCCGCATTCGGCCGTTGGCCAATGAAGCTTGCTACGCCGCCGCGAGCTGCTGAGGAAATGCCGCGTGTCCGGGCCTGTTGCTGGCAGCCGGCGACTAACGGGGCATAATCATAACCGACTCTTCTGATTTCGGAAAAAAAGGCGGCTGCTCCTATGTGCAAAATTAGGGACTTATATACTTGACTCCCGTGCGGGAGTTAGGTATCATTGAGCCATGAGCTTCGAAATTGCCTGCCCACGATGTCGCCGAGTTTGCTTCAGTGAGAGCGAAGTCATCAATCACCGCTGTCACGACGCTACCGCCGACTTGAATGCTGAAATCGCCCTCGCCAACGAACGGCGGCGCGGTGGGAGATCCATTCCGTTGGACTCTAGCTGCATGGTGTGCGGCGAATATCGACCCTGCGTACGAGTTGTTGAAATAGGCTGGATTTGCTTGCAATGCCAGCAGCCAGCGGAGGTCGCATAAATGCCAGGGACCACTGGAAAGATGACCGCCAGTGCGGTTGCCCGACGCGGGCCGCGCATGCGGCTCGTTCGCGTCTATCGCTCTGGACAGCCAGTAGGATTCATGATCGAGCGTAAGGGTGACTTTGCGGTCTATGAGTTGGGTGATGTACGGAAAAGCGTCATCGCCGAATCTTACGCTCTCGGCTATTTGTTGCGAATCGGAAAGGCACAGGCGGCCTAAATGTCCCGTTCCACGATCAACACCTACGCCGTCTTCCAGATGTTCCCGACGCCCGACGCAGCTCGCCTGTACCTGGAAGGCCGTCTCTGGCCGAACGGTCCTGTCTGCCCGGATTGCAAGTCTGGCGAACGCATCACGACGCGCAAGGCTGGTTTCTACCGCTGCAACGCCTGTGGGGATTTCGACTTCACAATCCGAACCGGGACGATATTCGAGCGCTCGCACATTCCGTTGAACAAATGGGTTTACGCCATGTATTTGCTGGTGACCGCGCGCAAGGGAATCTCCTCCATGCAACTGGCCAAAGAGATCGGTGTCACGCAGAAGTCGGCCTGGTTTATGCTTTCCCGGCTCAGAGAGGCTTGCGGCGCACCTGACTCCATCGACAAACTGCGCGGTATCATCGAAGTCGATGAATGCTTCGTGGGCGGTCTGGAGTCCAATAAACACGAGGCCAAAAAGCAGCGGGCTGGTCGCGGGCCTGTCGGCAAAACTCCGGTCTTGGGAATCCGCGAGCGCGGCGGTCGGACGCTGGCCAAGGTCATCGACGCCCGCACAATCCAGACGATTCAGGGCGAGATCTTTGCCAATGTGGAAGTTGGTTCCCAAGTCTATAGCGACGATCACATTGCATACTCGGACCTGGACGGTTTGTTCTACCAGCATGAAACCGTCAACCATTCCGCAGGTGAATACGTTCGCGGCGCGGCGCACACGAACAGTGTGGAATCTGTCTGGGCCGTCT
>JASHOO010000310.1 GCA_030041035.1 Bryobacteraceae bacterium
CGAGAGCGCGCGCGATCAAACCACGGTGGCGGCGGAGCGCCGGCATGAGCAGGGTTTCCAGTTCCGCTGCATCCAGGTTCGCTGCCGAGATGCGCACGCGATGCGGCCGGAGGGCGCCGGGTTCGTAATGATAGTCGGCCAGCGCGGTGAGATGGCCAGCCGATATGCGGGCCTTTTCCAACGTCACGCGCGCGCCATCGAGGCGGGCATTCGCGGATTGCACGTGTAGCGGCACAGAGAAGCCAGGCAACGGGAGCGTGACATTTTCCAATTGCAGGGAGCCCGCCCAGGCGCCAGGCGAACCGGGCTGGCTTTCGTATCGCAACGTACCCTTCCAGACTCCCGATTGCACCTTTTCGAGAATGGGTACCGCGGCAAGCGACGCCTGAGTTTGCAGTCCCTCCACCTTCATCGAGTCTGTGGCAACGGTCAAATCGAAGGCGCCACTGGGGATCTCGTAAGTGGCCCCGATCTGTGCCAGATCGTCTCCGCTGGTGCGGGCTACGGCTGCGGGAAGACGGATATGGGTGCCATCGAACAGCAGCGTCGCCTGCTCGAAACGGACGGGCGCGGAATCGGGGATGGTAACGGCGGCGTCCCGAAAGGCCAATTGACCCTGCCAGCTTCCCTGCTCTGAATAGCCGATAGCGCCATCCAGCGTTCCCGCCATGCGAAGACCATCCGGAAGCTGCGCCCCAAGGTGGCGGGCCAGCAGCAACAGAGGCTCAACCTGAAAACGGTTCCATTGGAAGGCGACGCCCCAGTGCGGGTGCGAAAGATAATCGGCTACGCGGAAGCGAATGGCAAGCGGCGGCGCTTCCTTCGCCGCCGAGTGGGAATCGAGTTCCAGCTGCTCAGCCGGCAGATTGAGGTGCCCCTCAAACTCGAAGGGCCAGCCCGTTCCGTGCTGCGGCAGCAGGTCCCAGCGGTGCACATCTTCGATATTCAAAGCGCCGTTAATATGGAGGTTCGCCGGCGGTCCCGCCAGATGCGCTCGCGCGGTCACGTCGCCTTCAATGCCGATATCGCGGCCGTAGATGAGGCTGATCATCTCGCTGACGGCGCTGCGCTCGAGTTGCACATTGAGATCGAGCTTTCCCGAGGGGTGCCAGGTGCCGTCGGCGTTGAAGCTGCCGAAGCCGCGCGCGGGACGGTCGGTCCGTGCCGGCTCGCCCGAAAACTGTAACTCCCAGGCGCCGGCCTCACTACCTGGCGGGGAAATATCCAAGTCAGTGTCCAGGATATAGAACACCGATTTGGTATCGCCGAACTTAAAGTTGATGCGGCCGGAGCGGACATGCAGATCGGGCAGCGCGTCAAATTTCGAGGCTCGAAGCACCCGGGCGAAATTCCACTCGGCGCCCGCGCCTGTCTCCACGCGCGTCAGATTCACGGTGGTGTCCTCGAGGCGCAGGGAAGCGAACTCCAACCGGCCAAGCGTCAGCGGCATGAGACGCGGCCGCGCTTCGAGGGACTCGACGTAGGCAAAAGGCTCCGCACCAAACGCCGCGTTCTCATAAATCACAACCTTGCTGATGGTGAAACCGGGTCCGGTGAACAGATTGAAGTGCACGTCGCCAAACTCGACGCGTCGCCCCAGCGCGGCTTCCAGGGCGAGCCGAATCTGCTCCGCGTACCGGTTCGCTCCTAGAAAGGGCGCGACCATGCCCGCTACCAGCACCAGCACACATCCGGCGCCGAGGTACTTCGCGGCGCGCCTGGGCCAGCTTCTCATGCCGACGCCAGCAGCCGGCGGTAGGCTTCCGGATCGTCGATATCGTCCAGAATGCCGGCGTCGGGAACGTCAACATAGCGGGTCACGTCTGCGTGCCGGTGCAGTACCGTGCGGGCCTGATCGCAAGGCTCGAGCGCCAGAAATTCCGGCAGGAAAGATTGTGCGAACAGGACCGGGTGACCGTGACGCCCCAGGTATCGCGGGATGGCCACCGGCGCGGCGGAATCGATCAGCCGCGCCACCGTGGCCGGTTCAATATTGGGATGATCTACAGGCGCGAAAATCACGCCCTGGGCATTTGGCGGCACTGTGCGCAGCCCGCACTGCAAAGAGCTGAACTGGCCGAGTTGGTACTCCGCGTTCAACACAAACTCCGCATTGCCTGGCGTGCGCACGCCCGCACGGATGAGCTCTGGCTCGTGGCCGAGCACCACGATCACGGGAAAGCACCGCACCTCGAAACAGCGGATCAGGCGGTCGAGAAACGTCTCACTCCGGAACTCCAGCAGCGCTTTGGGCGAGCCCATGCGGCTCGATTCACCCGCCGCCAAGATGATTCCGGCATAGCTCACTGCAAAAGTTTCCGCGATTCGCCGGCGAACAGGGATTTAGAAAGGGCGCGCCAGTCCGACTGCGCGTTGCGCCGCACGGCGATCATTTCGGCGGCGACCGAAATGGCGATCTCCTCGGGCGAAATCGCGCCGATCTCCAACCCCATGGGCGCGTGAATGCGCTCCAGCCGATCGCGCGCCACGCCTTCGTTTTCCAGCTCTTTCAAAACACTGATCACCTTGCGCTTGCTGCCGATCATGGCGATATAGCGCGCCTCAGTCGCGACCGCCAGACGGAGAACCCGCATATCGTCGCGGTGTCCTCGCGTCACGATGATGATGTAGCTGGTTTCGTTGATGGGCAGCTGCGGAAAAACCTGCTCGTACTCTTCGGCGAAAATTTCGTCCGCCTCGGGAAATCGCTCCCGGTTGGCGAAGGTGTCGCGGTTGTCGATGATCGTAGTGGAAAAACCCGCCAGCGCCGCGACCTTGGAAAGGCCCCTGGAGATATGTCCCGCCCCGAAAATGAAGGCGTGCGGCGGCGGAATCACCGGCTCCACGAAAATATCGAGCTGCCCACCGCAGATCAAACCGTTGTCGTAGGCCGCATCCTGGCCCAGGTTGAAACTCAGGTGACGCGGCTTTTCGGTATCGATCACTTCGCGCGCCGCGTTCCAGACCTCAGCCTCCACGCAGCCGCCGCCGATGGTGCCGATCATCGAGCCATCCTCGCGCACCAGCAGCTTGGCGCTCTGGTAACTCGGAATCGACCCGCGCACCTGCACGATCGTGGCGATAGCCGCTTTCTGCCCCAGACGGCGCAAGCGCACGATCTCGTCGTAAATATCCATCCGTCTGGATTATAGCGAAAATGGCCCTTCACTCAGCACGGGCGGCGCGCTACAGCAACTTCACGAGCGGCCCCGAAGCCGATCCATTCCACGCCGATCGCGTTTCGATGGCCTGCCTTGACGAGGTGCTTCGAAATACGGCATTGTCTTGCGCTCTTCCGCCAACTTAATCCGCGCCTGCTTGCTCTCCTCGGTTTCGTGATAGAGCGTCTGCGCCACCGGTGCAGGACCGCGTATCTCGCTGAGCACCAGGACTTCAATCTCAAATTCGCCGCTTTCGTTCCTGACGTGCAACAGGTCGCCAACGCGGACCTCGCGCGAAGCCTTGGCGGGCTGTCCGCCGGACTCGATCCTGCCGAGTTCGCAAGCCCGCGCGGCGAGCGACCGGGTCTTGAAGAATCGGGCCGCCCAGAGCCACTTGTCGATTCTCACGCCGGCCATGACTTCATTTTCCTATGGCTGCATGCGCCGGTTCAGCAGTTATGACAGACTTGATGGGGATCGAGGTGCCCATTGGGCGTTTTCGGCGGTGTGGAAGCCGGCGGAACCAAGTTCGTTTGCGGGATCGGCACCGGTCCGGACGATCTGAGGCTGGGCTGGTTTCCCACTTCCTCACCCGAAGCCACTATCGCCAGCGTTGCGGCATTCTTTTGCGAGCAGTCAGGTGCATCGGTGGACGCAGTGGGGATCGGATCCTTCGGCCCCGTAGATCTGGATCCGGCATCTCACACCTTCGGTTACATTACGTCCACGCCCAAGCTCGAATGGCAGTATTACGATTTGGCGGGAGTGCTGGGGCGGGCGCTGAATGTGCCGGCCGGTTTTGACACGGATGTGAACGCAGCGGCGTTAGGCGAAGCCCGCTGGGGCGCGGCGCGGGGCATCTCCGACTTCCTTTACCTCACCGTAGGCACGGGGATCGGCGGCGGCGCCGTGGTACATGGGGAGGTCGTGCACGGCCTCGTGCATCCCGAGATGGGCCACATTCGCGTGCCACACGATCTGGCGAAAGATCCTTATCCGGGCGGCTGTCCCTACCATCAGGATTGTTTGGAAGGGCTGGCTTCTGGGCCGACGATGGAGGCGCGGTGGGGCGTGCCTGCGCGGGACCTGCCCGTGGAACATCCCGGCTGGGAGCTGGAAGCGCGGTATTTGGCTTTCGGCCTGGCGACCTGGGTCTGCACGCTTTCACCGAAACGCATCGTAATGGGCGGTGGCGTCATGCAGCAGCAGCACCTGTTTCCCATGGTGCGGCGGGAGCTTGCTCGCGTTCTTAACGGCTATATCCGAGCTGCCGCGCTGATGGATGAAATGGAACAGTACGTAGTGCCGCCGCAGCTTGGCAACCGGGCGGGCGTGCTCGGCGCGATCGCGCTGGCTGAGCGCGCACACCGGTCTTCGCTGTCGACTGCCGTGGTGCCCGGGGGATCGATCTGATGACTCTCAACTCCGCACTCGTAAAGAGTACCGTCGTTGCGGCGCTCGGCGGTCTGCTGTTCGGGTTCGATACCGCCGTTATCGCCGGAACCACGGCGGCGCTGACCCGCTTCTACGATCTGACGCCTCAAGGTTTGGGGCTGACGGTCTCGATCGCCCTATGGGGCACAGCGGTCGGCGCCATGCTGGCCAGCGTTCCCGGTGACCGCTATGGCCGCCGCGACAGCCTTCGCGCGATGGCCACGTTTTACCTGATTTCCGCTTTGGGCTGCGCGTTCGCGTTCAATTGGTATTCATTGGTCTTTTTTCGATTTGTCGGCGGGTTGGCGATCGGCGGGTCGTCAGTGCTGGGGCCGATGTATATCGCAGAGATCTCCCCCGCGAAATGGCGCGGCCGCCTGGTCGGTTTCTTCCAATTCAATGTGGTGACCGGAATTCTGGTCGCTTACTTTTCTAATTACGTGATTGGGTTGAGGGATCTCGGCGCGGCCGACTGGCGATGGATGTTGGGTGTGGCGGCGGCGCCGGCTGCCCTGTTCTTCCTGACACTGTTCATGATTCCCCGCAGCCCCCGCTGGCTGGTTCAGAAGGGACGGACGCTGGAGGCCCGCGCAGTGCTCCAGCTTATCGGCGAGGAAAATATCGAGGGCGATTTAGCCGACATGGCCGAAGCCGTACGGCTGGAGCGCCAATACGGCCAGGAGCGGCTATTCTCAGCCCGGAACCGGCTCCCGGTATTTCTCGCCGTTTCCATCGCCATGTTCAACCAGCTTTCGGGTATCAACGCCATCTTGTATTACCTGAACGACATTTTCGCGCGCGCGGGATTCAGCAAAGTGTCGGCCAACTTGCAGGCTGTGGCGATCGGTTTCACCAACCTGCTTTTTACCGTGCTCGGCATGTCGGTGATCGACAAGGTAGGTCGCCGGACGCTGCTCATTGTCGGTTCAGTCGGCCTGGCGGCGAGCCTCGGCGGCGTGGCCTTTGTGTTCTGGACAGGAAGACACGAAGCGCTTCTCGTCTGGTTCCTGATTAGCTTCATTGCTTCATTTGCCTTTTCACAGGGTGCGGTGATCTGGGTGTATCTCAGCGAGGTTTTCCCCACCTCAGTTCGCGCCAAGGGACAGAGTCTGGGCAGTTCCACGCATTGGATCATGAACGCGCTGATTTCGGGCGCATTCCCAATTGTCGCCGCAGCGTCAAAAGCAGCCCCGTTTGTGTTCTTTTCCGCGATGATGGTCCTGCAGCTTATTGTCGTCGCAGCCGTTTTTCCCGAAACCAAGGGCGTGACACTCGAGGAAATGGAGAAAAAACTGGCTCTGGGTTCGCTGCACTGACGAACAGAGGCAGCCGCCGCCGTTTCCGCCGTCAGTCCGCGCCGTAAACTGGTATGGCGGCGCCGTGAATGACTCTGGCGTCGTCGCTGCACAGGAACAAGATGACGCGCGCAATATCCTCGGGCTTCGGCCACTTGGCGAAGCCGGCACCGGGCATTGCCTTGCGATTGGCTTCCGTATCGATGATGCTGGGCAGGATCGAGTTCACACGCACGCCACTGCCCTTGAGGTCGGCGGCGAGTGAATCCATCAGAGCTACGGCCGCAGCTTTCGACGCTGCATAAGCCGCCAGGCCGCCTTCGTGAACCAGAGCCGACCGGGACGCTACGTTCACGATGGCGCCTTTGCCTTGCCGCAACATTACCTTCGCCGCCGCACGCGCTAACACATAGCCCGAGCGAAGATTGAGGGCCAGCATCTGGTCGAAGATTCTGGTATCCAGCTCCCACAACTTATCGCCGCCTGCATAACCACCCACTGTATTCACCAAAATGTCCAGCCGCCCATGTTGCGCGGTGATCTCCGCGAAGAGCTGTTGCACGGCGGCTTCATCGGTAACATCGGTTTGGCGCCCCACCAGCCGGGAAGCGTTCGCGCCTGCGCCGATCTTCAAATCCCCGAATTCCCGATCGCTTCGATACGTAACAATCGCATGCGCGCCAGCGCTCAGGAATGCCAGGCTCGCTGCGCGGCCCAATCCCCCCGTGCCGCCGGCCACCAATGCAACTTTCTCTGCGAAGGCCATGGTCCATTGTGGCAATCTTAATGGCCTTGTGGGAGCAGTTGCGGCAGCGGCGCCCTTCAGCTTGATAAGATGCGCGCAAGACAGGCATCCCCCCGAAGCCAGCGCAGGTTCAATTGCGTCCTGCATGGGAGGGACGATGCGGAGGTGAGAATGAAACGAGAGGTTGAATTCAGGCGGTTGGGCGCGGCGACGTTTGCCTGGCTGCTCGTCTGTTCGGCGCTTTTCGCGCAGGGGCGTGTAGATGTGCCGCTCTACCTCGATTCCAAACGGCCTATCGAAGAACGCCTCGACGACTTGATGAGCCGGATGACGCTCAAGGAGAAGATCGGCCAACTCAACCTGCCTTGCGTTTACGTGCATGAATTGGGGAAGGACATCCCCTCGAAGATGGAGGCGTGCAAGAGGTTCGCCGCCGGCACCTACATAAGCGAAATCGGGCCAGGCTGCGGTTTCTTTACCCTGGCCAATGAGATTCTACGCAAAGATGCGCGCCAGCAGGCGGAGTTCTTCAATGAGCTGCAGAAGATCACACTCACCGAGACTCGCCTGAAAATACCTTTGCTGGAGGATGAAGAGGGCACGCATGGCGCGATGTTTTCCGGCGCGACGGTTTTTCCGGAGGGACTCGCCCTCGGCAGTTCGTTCGACCTCGACCTGGTAAAGGCGGTTTACGCTGCGGCCGCCGCAGAAGCCAGGGCGGTCGGTATCCACATGCTTTCGACTCTCGTGATGGAGGTGGATCGCGACCCGCGGATGGGCCGCAACGAAGAAGCCTACACGGAAGATCCTTACCTGTATGCACGGATCGGGGAGACTATTGTGCGGGCGACCCAGGGATTCGACATCTCCGCTCCGGACAAAGTGATCGCGGTCCTCACCGATTTCCCAACGCAAAGCGAGCCGGCCAGCGGCCTGGAGCGCGGCGCCATTGAATTGTCGGAACGCTCGCTGCGCGAGAATTTTCTGCCTCCGTGGATTGCGGCAATCCAGAAAGCCGGCGGTCTGGGCGTGATGGCCGGATACCCCGAGGTAGAAGATGTGCCCGCGCATGCATCCGAGAAGTGGATGAACGACGTCCTGCGGCAGGAAATCGGCTTCCAGGGCGTGGTGGAAAGCGAAGGCGGGGGCTTCGGAACGCTGATTTACGAAAACATCGTGCGCACTCAGAAAGAAGCCGGCGCGCTGGGACTGAAAGCCGGGGTGGATCTGAATATCACTTACGAACCCGCGTACATGGGACCATTGATTGAAAACGTCGAGGAAGGGAGGGTACCCATCGCATTAGTGGATCGCGCCTTGCGTCGGGTGCTTGAGCTGAAATTCCGCCTGGGCCTGTTCGAGCATCCTTATGTGGATGTGGAACACGCCGTCGAAGCCGTTCACGCTCAATCGCACCAGGACCTGGCTCTGCGCGCGGGCCGCGAAGGTATCGTCCTGCTCAAGAACGAAAAAAACACGCTGCCGCTGCGCAAGGACTTGAAGTCGATTGCGGTGATCGGACCCGATGCCGAAAACCTCATGAACCTGCTCGGAGATTATTCACCCAAAAAGGTCACGCAGCACGTAATCAGTATTCTGGAAGGGATCAAGGCAAAAGCTCCGCAGGCCAAAGTGGTTTGGGTGAAGGGCTGCGAAGTTCTAGGCAACGACAAGAGTGGATTCGCTGACGCGATTCGCGCGGCCAAGAGTGCGGACGTAGCCGTTGTGGTAGTGGGAGAGAACGAGGAGCAGGAGGCCGCGGATGGCAAGCAGGAGCCCCCGACCGATGGAGAAGGCCACGACGTAGCCAGCCTGGACCTCACCGGCGTCCAGGAGGACCTGGTCCAAGCTGTTTATGAGACCGGAACGCCAACTGTTGTCGTGCTGGTGAACGGCAGACCGCTTTCCACGCGCTGGACCGCCGAGCATGTCCCGGCAATCCTGGAGGCATGGCGGCCTGGAGAGCGCGGCGGTCAGGCTGTGTCGGACGTGCTGTTCGGCGATTACAATCCCATCGGCCGTTTGGCGATCACCATTCCCCGCCACGTGGGCCAGTTGCCCGCTTATTACAACTACAAGCCTTCGAAGGCTTACTGGATGCGGGAAGAAAAACGCGGTTATGTGGATATGCCCGCAACACCGCTTTATCCGTTTGGCTATGGCCTGAGCTACACGAACTATGAATACAGCAACTTTCGCATCGCGCCCGCAGAGATCCACCCCGGCGGCACTGCGCAGGTGAGTGTGCAAGTAAAGAATGCGGGCACTCGCACAGGCACGGAAACCGTGCAACTTTACCTGCATGAGAGAGCAGCGCCCGTGGCCATTCCCGTGAAGCAGTTGCGTGGGTTTGAGCAAATAAACCTGAAACCCGGCGAGGAAAAAACGGTGACGCTCACGCTAGGCCCCGAGGATCTGCAACTGCTCGATCGGGACATGCATTGGCGCGTGGTTCCGGGCGATTTCGAGATTATGGTGGGACGGTCCTCCGCAGATCTGCCCCTCAGGGGAAGTCTCAGGGTGACACCGTAATGGGAGTGGCTTGATGTCCAGTCGACTCGCGATCCCTTGCCGGTTGTTACTGATGCTAGTTGCACGCTGCGCCGCCGCGCAGGTGGAAGTTCACTGGGACAACGTGGAACGCATCTCGAAGACGACGGCAACGTTACAGGTCGTCGTCAACCCGCCTTTGCGCCGGGACTCCGGAGTTCACGACCGTGTATTTTCCGAATTGCAGAAACTGGACGCGAATTATGTGCGCTATGTGCCCTGGTTGCCCTATCCAAAACTCGCCGTCGCGGAACTGGAACCTCCGTCGGTGGACCAGACGTCCTGGGATTTCTCTCTGATCGATCCAATGACCGTCGATTTCCTGAACGCGACCAAAGGGCATCCCGTGATCCTGAATTTCAGCACGATCCCGCAGTGGATGTTCCGGACGGCGGCGCACGTGAGCTACCCGCAAGATCCCGACCAGGTGACGTGGAATTACACGCAGGGAACCGAACTGCGCGACCCCTCGATGAAAGAGCTCGGCGATTACTACGCGCGCCTGGTGAGCTGGTATGTCAACGGCGGCTTCACCGACGAACTAGGCAAGCGGCACGAATCCGGACATCATTTCAAGGTCGATTATTGGGAAGTTCTCAACGAAGTCGACTCGGAGCACAACATGACACCCGAGCAGTACACCGCCCGCTACGACGCGATTGTCAGCGCGATTCGCGGCGTCGCACCCGAGATGAAATTCGTTGGGCTGGCTTTGTCCGCGCCTTCTGCAAATCCGCGCATGTTTGAATATTTTCTGAATCCCGGCAATCACAAACCCGGCATCCCCCTGGACATGATCTCCTATCACTTCTACGCCGGTCCGACGCGGGATCAGAACCCGGAGATTCAGCAGTACACGTTTTTCGAGCAGGCTGACCAATTTCTAACGACGGTGCGTTACATCGAAGCCATCCGCCAGCGTTTGTCACCGTCAACCGGGACCACCGTTGATGAGATCGGGTCGATATCCGCCGATGATGGCGAGCAAGGGGCGCCCGATTACGTGGCCAAACCGATCCCGGATTCTTACTGGAACCTTTCCGGCGCCACGTTTGCCTATGTGTTCGGACAGTTGGCCTCACTCGGTATTGACATTGCCGGCGAATCGCAACTGATGGGCTATCCGACTCAGTTTCCCAGCGTATCCATGGTGGACTGGAGCACCGGCGCGCCTAACGCCCGATTCCGCGTCCTGGAACTGCTGAAAGACAATTTCGCCCCTGGCGATACGGTCGTCGCAGTTTCCAGCGGAACCCCCTATGTTTATGCGCTGGGTTTCATCACGCCAGCCGGGAAGCGGAAACTGCTACTGGTGAACAAACGCGATCGCGAGATTGAGTTGAAGTTGCCTGAGCCCGCTTGGGAGATTCAGTTCGTGGATCAGACAACCCAAGGTCAACCGCCGACTACAGAGCCGCTCAACGGCGCCGCAGTGAAGTTACGCGGACTCAGCGTCGCCGTTCTGACCGAGCGCCAAGGGCACTGATGAATCACGACCACTCTCAACTGCGGATCGGCCTATTCAGCATCGGCCTTGACGCTTACTGGCCGCAATTCCCCGGCCTCAAAGAGACGCTGCTGGCTTATAACCAGCAAATTGCTGGCCGCATTGCGCGGAACGGCGTCGACATCGTCAATCTGGAATTGATTGATTCGCCCGAAAAAGCTCTCTCCGCCGGCCATCGCTTCCGCGAGGCGGACGTCGACATCATATTCCTGCACGTTGCGACCTACGCGCTTTCGTCGACGGTTCTGCCGGTTGTCCGGCGGGCCAGAGTGCCGGTCGTGATCTTGAATCTTTCGCCCGGCGCGGCCATCGATTATGCCTTATTTAATGGATTGCCGGACCGCGGCAAAATGACCGGCGAATGGCTCGCCTGGTGCCAGGCTTGCCCCGTGCCTGAACTGGCCAACGTGTTTCAGCGAAGCCGGATTCCGTTTTTTCAGGTTACGGGCATGTTGCAGGATGACGCGGCCTGGAGCGAAATCAAGGCATGGATCGACGCCGCGAAAGTCGCTCACATCATGGAGCACAACCGTCTTGGCGTAATGGGTCACTACTACGGAGGCATGCTCGACATCTACTCCGATTTGACGTTGCAGTGTGCTGTTTTCGGAGGTCACATTGAAATCATCGAGATCGACGAGCTATCCGCCCTGCGCCAGGAGGTTACCGTTGCCGCCATAGCCGAGCGGGTTCACGAATTCCAGGATGCGTTTGATATTCAGCCGGATTGCCCGCCCGCGGAACTGGAACGCGCGGCGCGCACCTCCGTCGCTCTGGATGAACTCGTGCGACGGCACAACTTGGGGTCGATGGCTTACTACTACCAGGGAACCGGCAATCCCACGAACGAAGACGCCATCACTTCCATCATCCTGGGAACCAGCCTCCTCACCTCGCGCGGCATCCCCGTTGCCGGTGAATACGAGGTGAAAAACGCGCAGGCCATGAAGATCATGCACGCTTTTGGCGCCGGTGGATCGTTCAGCGAATTTTACGCCACCGATTTCGCCGACGGCGTGGTCCTGATGGGCCACGACGGTGCTGGCCATCTCGCAATCGCGGAAGGCAGGACCAAGGTGCGGCCGCTGGGCGTTTTTCACGGCAAAGTCGGCCGCGGTCTCTCCATCGAAATGTCGGTCCGCAACGGTCCCGTCACTCTCCTGTCTGTCGTTCAAACGGTAGACGGGAAGCTGAAATTGCTGACCGCGCAAGGCGAGTCGACACCCGGGCCGATTTTGCAAATTGGCAATACCAACAGCCGGTATCGATTCCCGTTGGGCGTTCGAGAATTCCTCAACACCTGGAACTCCCAAGCTCCGGCGCACCACTGCGCCATCGGTGTCGGACACATTGCTCCTAAGCTCGAAAAGCTTGCCGCGCTCCTCGGCATTGAATCCGTCCGCGTCTGTTGAGCGCACGATGGCTCAACCGTCTCGCCGCTGCCCGGGAGCCGGCCAATATATAATCACTGTTCACGAAGGTTTTGGGAGAAATGTATGACTGCCGGTCAAGAACACAAAATCCTCGACGCCCTCGACGCTTTCCGCATCGAATTGCCGTCCTGGGGCTTCGCCAATACCGGGACGCGCTTTGGCAAGTTTCAGCAAGCCGCAGCCGCCACTACGATCGATGAAAAGCTGAGCGATGCCGGTCAGGTTCACCGCTTCACCGGTTGCTGTCCAACGGTGGCCGTCCATGTCCTTTGGGATTTTCCAGAAGGCAAAGCCAGCGCACCGGACGTCATCAAGGCCGCCGAATACTGCGGCGTGAAGATCGGCGCCATCAACCCTAATGTCTTTCAGGATCAGATCTACAAGCACGGTTCCCTCGGCAATCCCGATCCGGAAATCCGCCGCGTCGCCTTGCAGCATATTCTGGACTGCATCGGTATCGCGACGGCCACCGACAGCCGCGACATCTCCCTGTGGTTCGCCGATGGATCCAGCTACCCCGGAACGGCAAATATTCGGCACCGCCGGCGCTGGTTTGAAGAAGGTCTCGCCGAGGCGCACCGCCATCTCCAGCCCAACCAGCGCCTGCTCGTGGAATACAAACCCTTCGAGCCGGCTTTTTATCACACCGATCTCGCGGATTGGGGCATGTCGCTGCTCATGTCGCGCAAAGCCGGTCCCCAGGCCAGAGTGCTGGTCGATACCGGACATCATTATCAGGCGCAGAACATCGAGCAAATCGTGGCCTGGCTGCTTGCCGAGAACATGCTCGGCGGCTTCCATTTCAACGACCGGCGCTATGCCGATGACGACCTGACGCTCGGCTCGATCGATCCCTACCAGGTCTTTCGCATCTTTCACGAAATCGCTCTGTTCGAATGGGAGACCGGACAACGCGCCGACATCGCCTACATGATCGACCAAAGCCACAATCTGAAAAACAAGATCGAAGAGATGATCCAGACCGCAGTGACGGCTCAAGAACTGTACGCCAAGGCAACGTTGGTGGATCACGAAGCACTCGCCCGCTACCAGAGCAAATCCGAATTGGTGGATGCCGAAGAGTGCCTCAAGCACGCATTTGCCACCGATGTCCGGCCGGTCATCGAGGAGTGGCGAAAAGCGCAGGGTATCCCGGCCGAGCCGCTGAAAGCCTTCCGCTCTAGCGGCTATCTCGAGCGGGCCGAACGTGAGCGAGGCGAGAAAAACAGCGCCGCCGTTTCGAGCTACGCCTGATGATGGAGCGCGTCTGTTTTTTGCTCAAGGTAAAGCCGGAGCGGCTCGATGAATACAAACGCCGCCACCAGTCCGTCTGGCCGGAAATGCTTGAGGCTCTCCGCGAGACCGGCTGGCGCAATTACTCCTTGTTCCTGCGCCCGGATGGGCTTTTGGTGGGGTACCTGGAGACGGATGATTTCGCAGCGGCCCTTCGGGGTATGGCAGAACGCCGCGTGAACGAGCGTTGGCAGCGCGAGATGGCACCCTTTTTCGAAGCGCTCGACGGCAGACGGCCCGACGAAGGTATGCTTCGTCTGGAAGAAGTTTTTCACTTAAGCTGACTCGAACGTTGAGCACACCGCGCCGGCCGGAAATCCCTATCGGCGCCGCAGGGCCGTCCAGTCTGATATCTTCGTCATCGCACGGCCGGTTTCGGCTGCACCGTGCATATGACGCTTGGGAGGTGAAAACCATGAGCCGTAAGCATCTCGCCATGAACCGAAGACGCTGGATGAAGCTCTCCGGCGCGGCATTTACGATGCGCACCGGGTCTGCGCAGCTTCAACAGCCGGCAGAGGCGGCGAGTGTTGACTTGTCTAAAGTTCCACCCGACAGGTTGCTGTTGAAGGACTATCGCCCTAAATCCATCTACAAAGTCCCCACGACGCAGATAACGAAAGCCAGGTTTCCCGTCATGGACCTCCACTGCCACGGCGCGCGGCCGCCCGAGCGCATTCCCGAGATGGTTCGAAACATGGACGCAGTAGGCCTGGAACGGACCGTCATTTTCACCGGGGCATCAACGCCCGAGAAGTTCGCTGCCGTCTCCCAGCCTTACAGCAAGTATCCAGGGCGTTTTGACATGTGGTGCGGCTTCGATCTCGCCGGCGTCGACGAACCTGGATTTGGACCGAATGCGCTCAAATCCATAGAAGCGTGTCATCAGGCGGGTGCACGCGGAGTCGGTGAGATCGTCGACAAGGGCTACGGTTTGGGCCGCAGCGTGGGAAGCGGTCCTCCCGGCTGGCCGGGCCGGGGAAAAACTCCCGGTAAAATGGGCGCTCACGCCGACGATCCGCGC
>JASHOO010000311.1 GCA_030041035.1 Bryobacteraceae bacterium
CGGCTGGTGAATGGCGCTTGGGTGGAATCGGAAGCGCGCACATACGATCCCGCCGCTGTCTACGGAGGCAAGGAATGAAGCTCAAGCTGGGCCTTCCCAAAGGCAGCCTGGAAACGGCCACCATCGACCTGTTTCGCCGCGCCGGCTATAACATCACCACCAGCACCCGTTCCTATTTCCCCGCCATTGACGATCCCGAAATCGAATGCATGCTGATCCGCGCGCAGGAAATGGCGCGCTACGTCGAGGACGGCATTCTCGACGCCGGTCTGACCGGCCGCGATTGGGTCGAAGAAAGCGAGGCCAAAGTCGAGGCCATCGCCGATCTGGTCTACGCCAAGCAGAGTTTCGGCAAAGTGCGCTGGGTGCTCGCCGTGCCGGAGGCGTCGCCTTTTCATTCTGTAAAGGACCTCGAGGGCAGAATCATTGCCACCGAACTGGTCGCCACTACCAAACGATACCTGGCCGCCAACGGCATCACAGCCAAGGTCGAGTTCAGTTGGGGCGCGACCGAAGTGAAACCCCCGGTGCTCGCCGACGCCATTGTCGAGGTTACCGAAACCGGCTCGTCACTGCGCGCCAACAAGCTCAAAATCATCGACACAGTGATGGAGTCCAACACCCAGCTCATCGTGAATCTCGAATCGTGGAAGGACCGGTGGAAGCGCCGCAAGCTCGAAGACATGCGCATGTTGCTGGAGGGCGCCATCAACGCGCTGGGCAAGGTGGGGCTCATGCTCAACGTTCACAAAAACTGCCTGGATGCGGTTCTCGAAGTGTTGCCGGCGCTAAAGCGGCCCACGATTTCACACTTGAGCGATGAAGACTGGCTCGCCGTGAATACCATCCTCGATGAATCCACGGTGCGCGATATCATCCCGCGCCTCAAACAGGCGGGCGGGCAGGGAATTGTGGAATACCCGCTGAACAAGATTGTCATGTGACGTGGTCATGATCCGTACCCTCGCCTCAAACCGCACTGGTCCGCTGCTCGCGCGCCGCTCCGCGCGTTTGAAAGAAGCCGAGTCCGTGGTGCGTCCCATCCTGGATGCTGTGCGCCGCGAGGGCGACAAGGCGTTGCTCCGCTACGCACGCAAATTCGATGGTCTCGATCGCAAAACCGTCCGCGTGCCCGAGCGCGACCTGGCGGCGGCGTGCGCGAAGCTCTCGCCCGATTTCCGCGCCGCACTGGAAACCGCCTCCGCCAACATTCGCGCCTTCGCCGAAATGCAGATGCCGGTCGAGCAATTCATGGAAGTGGCTCCCGGCCTGCACTTGGGGCAGATCGTGCGCCCCCTCGAAACCGTCGCTGCCTACATCCCGGCCGGCCGTTATCCGTTGCCATCCACTTTGATGATGACCGTGGTACCGGCGCTGGTGGCGGGCGTGCAGCGTGTCTGCGTGGCTTGCCCGCGCCCCGTTCCCGAAATTCTCGGTGCCGCGCGCTTGCTGGGAGTCGCCGAGGTTTTTCAAATGGGCGGCGCGCAGGCGATCGCCGCTCTTGCCTTCGGCACGCGTACCGTACCCAAGGCCGACCGGATTGTGGGTCCCGGTAACATTTACGTCGCCGCGGCCAAGAAGCTGCTGGCCGGCGATGTGGGCATCGATTTCATCGCCGGCCCCACCGAGATCCTCATCATCGCTGCCGAAGGCGATCCGAAGTTTTTCGCCGCCGACATGCTCGCTCAGGCAGAGCACGATGTGGACGCTTCCGCCATCCTGCTCACCACGTCGAAAACCCTCGCGCGCGCCGTTACTCAGGAAATCGAGCGGCAGCTCCGAACTCTGCCCACCGCTCGCGTCGCCCGTCAGTCCATCCGCCGGAACAGCGCCATCGTGGTTTGCCGCTCGCTCGACGAAGCCATCGAAATCGCCAATCGTTTCGCTCCTGAGCATTTGAGTCTTCCCCACCCCACGCTTCTGACAAAGGTGGTAAACGCGGGCAGCGTCTTCGTCGGTCCTCTCAGCCCGGAGGCTGCGGGCGATTATGCATCCGGACCGAATCACGTCCTGCCCACCGGCGGCGCGGCCCGTCTGCGCGGTGGACTTTCGGTCATGGACTACTTGAAGGTAATCTCCGTCCAACAACTGCGCGGCGAGGCGCTCAAACGGCTGGCGCCCGCCATCACGACTCTCGCTCGCGCCGAGGGTTTGGAAGCCCACGCGCGCTCGGTGGAGGTGCGTACGCGTGGCTAGCCCCAGACCGGCGAGGATCCCCAAAGGCATCGTGCGCCCACGCCAGGCCGTACTCAAAATGGCGCCCTACTCGCCTCCAACGGCCGGCCGCAAGGGCAAGTTGCGGCTCGATTTCAACGAAAACACCGTCGGCTGCTCGCCCCGTGTGATTGAGTTTCTTCGCGGACGTCTCAGCGCCGGCGCGCTGGCCGTCTATCCCGAATATGCTGAGGCGAAACAAGCGCTGGCCGAATTCTTCCACGTTCTCCCGCCACAGTTGCTGCTCACCAACGGCACCGACGAGGCCATTCAGGTCTTCATCAACACCTACGTCAATGCGGGCGACGAGGTGCTGCTCTTGCGTCCCGCCTACGCCATGTATCGTTTTTACGCCCAGGTCGCCGGTGCGGCCATCCGCGAGATCGCCTATCTCCCGCCGCAGATGGAGTTCCCGCTCGACGAATTGTTAGCTGCGATCACTCCCGCAACCCGCGCCGTAATTCTCGCCAATCCCAACAATCCGACCGGAACCGGCGTGCATCTCCAGGGCGTCGAGCGTATTCTCAGGCGCGCCCGCAAAGCCGTCGTCCTCATCGACGAGGCCTATTACGAATTCAGCGGCATCACCGCTCTGCCGTTGATCGAGCGCGCGCCCAACCTTTTCGTGAGCCGCACCTTTTCCAAAGTGTATGGGATGGCCGCCATGCGCCTCGGCTGCGTGTTTTCCGATTCCGCCAACATCGCCTTCCTGCACAAGGCGCAGTCGCCCTACAGCGTCAACGCTCTGGCCGCGCTCGCCGCCGAGCAGGCCGTGCGCGACCGCTCTTATATCGAAAACTACGTTGCCGAAGTGCTGGCTGCGCGTGAACTCCTGTGTGTCGGTCTCGAAAAACTCGGCATTGCCTACGTTCCCAGCTCCGCGAATTTCGTGTTGGCCAACCTCGGCAAGCGCGCCATTGAGATTCGCGACACTTTGCGCGATCAGGGCATCCTGGTGCGCGACCGCAGCTACGAAGTTCCCGGCCATGTCCGCATGACCGTGGGCACGCGCCGGCAGACGCACCGCCTGCTCGCTGCCCTTGAGGAGATCTGGTGAGCGATCAACTGCTGATATTCGACATGGACGGCGTGCTCGTGGACGTCACCGAATCCTATCGTGAAACCATCCAGCGCACCGTCGAGCATTTTTCCGGCCGGCGAATCAGCCGCCCAGAGATTCAGGATTGGAAAAATCGCGGCGGCTGGAATGATGACTGGGCTCTCTCCAACGCTCTCATCCGCGAGGCAGGCGTCGAAGTGCCGTATCAGTCCGTGGTCGATTACTTCAATTCCATTTTTCACGGCAACGGAACCGACGGCCTGATCATGCGTGAGCGCTGGATCGCACTTGACGGCCTTTTCGAAAGGCTTTCCCAGCGTTTTCAACTCGCAGTTTTCACCGGCAGACTGCGTTGGGAAGCCGAGCTTACCCTTCAGCGTTGCGCGCCCCACTTGCGTTTCGCACCCATCATCGGCACCGATGATGTCACCCGGCCCAAACCCGCCCCCGAAGGACTAATCAAGATCTGCGATCAATCCCCGGCCGCGCGCCGCTGGTACATCGGCGACACCGTGGACGACGCCCGTTGCGCGCGCGAGGCTGGCGTGCCTTTCATCGGGATCGCCGCTCCCGCGAATCCGCGTTACAGCGAGTTGGTCCGCGTTCTGAGAGCCGAGAAGGCAATCGCCGTGCTCGACGATATCAACCAACTTGAGTCGGTGGTGTCCGCGTGAGATCGGCCGCTATCGAGCGCAACACCAAAGAAACGCAGATCCGCGGCAAACTGACCATCGAAGGCCACGGCCGGTACGAAATCTCCACCGGCATTCGCTTCTTCGATCACATGCTCGAGCTCTTCACCAAACACGGCGCCTTCGATCTCAAACTGAATGCCAGGGGCGATCTCGACGTCGATCAGCACCACACCGTCGAAGACGTCGGAATCGTGCTCGGCCAGTTGTTCTCGAAAGCTCTGGGTAATCGGCGCGGCATCAATCGCGCCGGCTACTTCGTGCTGCCCATGGATGAATCGCTGGCGGTCGTCGCGCTCGATCTCGGCGGGCGGCCCACGCTTGTCTACAAAGATCTCGTGCGCGTGCGCCTGGTCGGCGATCTCCAAACCGAGCTGGTGGAGGACTTCTTCGGCGGCTTCGTCAACCACGCAGGCGCCAACCTGCACGCCCAGATCCTGTACGGCCGCTCCAACCACCACAAAATTGAAGCGATTTTCAAATGTTTCGCGCGCGCCATGAAATATGCCTGTTCCACCGATAAGCGTCTGCGCGGCCAGTTGCCCTCCACCAAGGGCCTGCTATGATCGTCATCTTCGATTACGGAGCCGGCAATCTGCGCTCTGTCGAGAATACTCTCGATGAGATCGGCGCCGCCTACACCCTCGTACGCGACGCCCCGGGCTTGCGCCGGGCGGAAAAGATCGTCCTCCCCGGCGTCGGCCATTTCGGCCAGATGATGCGCGCACTCGACGCTATGCAGGTGCGCCCCGCGCTCGTCGAGCTCATTCGCTCGGGCGTTCCGTTTCTCGGAATCTGCCTCGGCTTGCAGGCGCTGTTCACCGCAAGCGAAGAGGCGCCGGAAGCGCCCGGCCTGGGAATTTTCGAGGGCGCCGTTCGCCGCTTTCCAAACAGCCTTCGTGTGCCGCACATGGGCTGGAACCAGCTTGAGCCGCGTGCGCCGTCGCGTTTACTGGCCGGCCTTGACGCCTGCCCGTACGTCTACTTCGCCCACAGCTACTACGTGCCCGAAACTCCGGCAACCGCCGCCGTCTGCAATTACTCCGTGCCGTACACCGCCATCCTCGATTCCGGCAGCATCTTCGGCGTGCAGTTTCATCCTGAAAAATCCGGCTCCGTCGGCTTGCAGATCGTGAAGAATTTTATAGAGCTGTAATAGATGCTGGCCAAGCGCATCATCCCGTGTCTCGATGTCACCGGCGGCCGCGTCGTCAAGGGTGTCAACTTCGTCAATCTGCGCGACGCCGGCGATCCGGTCGAACTCGCTGATCGATACAACCGCGAAGGTGCCGATGAGCTGGTCTTCCTCGACATCACCGCATCGAGCGATGCGCGCGAGATCATGGCCGATGTCGTCGCCCGCACCGCGCGCAAGGTTTTCATCCCGCTCGCCGTGGGCGGCGGCATTCGCTCCGTGGCCGACGCCCGCCGCATTCTGCTCTCCGGCGCCGATAAAGTCTCCGTCAATACCGCCGCGGTCCGCCGGCCCGCATTGATCACCGAGCTGAGCCACGAATTCGGCGCGCAGGCCGTCGTGCTCGCCATCGATGCCCGCCGCCGCGCTCCCGGCGCTTGGAACGTTTACACGCGTGGCGGGCGCGATGACGAAGGCCTCGACGCAGTAGAGTGGGCCGCTCGCGGCGAATCACTGGGCGCCGGCGAAATCCTGCTCACCTCCATGGACACCGATGGCGTCCAGCAGGGCTTCGATTGCCCCCTCACCCGCGCCGTCTCCCGCGCTACACACGTTCCGGTAATTGCTTCCGGCGGCGCCGGCCGGCCGGATGACTTCGTCCGCGTCCTCACCGATGGCGAGGCCGATGCCGCCCTCGCCGCTTCCGTCTTCCACTACGGCACCTACACCATCTGCGCTTTAAAACAACATCTCGATCGCCACGGCATCCCCGTCCGCCCATGATCATCCCCTGCATCGATCTGATGGACGGCAAAGTTGTCCAGCTCGTGCAGGGCCGCGACAAAGCCCTCGAAGTCGACGACCCGCTCCTGATCCTCGA